>NZ_CP150291.1:3600000-3900000 GCF_038051985.1 Solibacillus sp. FSL H8-0523
AAATGGTGCATTGCAAACATTAGCCGAAGAAGGTAAAACGGTAGTGTTCTTAAAAGATGAACATGGAATCGCCGCACTCGTTGCACTAAAAGATGTCGTACGTGAAGAAGCAAAACAAGCAGTTGCTTCTTTAAAAGAACTTGGCATCGATGTCATAATGCTAACAGGCGACAACGAAACAACTGCAAAAGCAATTGCACAAGAAGCAGGCGTGACAAGCTATGTTGCGGAATGCTTGCCTGAAACGAAAGTAGAGCATATTAAACAATATAAAAAGGACTATGAACACGTGGGGATGGTCGGTGACGGCATTAATGACGCCCCAGCTCTTGCAACAGCTTCTGTTGGGATTGCAATGGGTGGCGGAACAGACGTGGCACTTGAAACAGCAGACGTTGTATTAATGAAAAACGACTTATCAAAAATCGCCTATGCCGTTAAGCTATCACGTAAAATGCAGCGAATTGTAAAGCAAAATGTGATCTTTTCATTAGCTGTTATTACGCTACTCATTATCTCAAACTTTTTCCAAGCGATTAGCCTCCCATTTGGTGTGATTGGCCATGAGGGTAGTACAATTATAGTTATTTTAAACGGCTTACGCATGTTGAGTAAAAAGATTTAATCAAAAAAGTGGCTTTGATTGAAATTCAATCAAAGCCACTTTTTTAAAATACGGGAGATTTTGCGTTTTCTTTGCTTTTTTTCGCCAATTGACGCCTTTGTGATGAGGCATTCAACAGCCCACCAAATATTAAAATCATCCCCGTAAAATACAACCAAAGCATTAAAATAATGACGCCACCAATACTACCGTATGTCGCACTATAATTCCCAAAATTATTAATATAAAACGAGAACCCATACGTTAACGCAAGCCAGCCAAGTGTCGCAAAAAGTGCACCTGGGAATACACTAATAATCGTTAAACGCGGGTCGGTATTTGGCACGATCCAATACATCACTATTAACACTAAAACAATTAATGCTGGTGGTGTAATCCAGCGAATAAACGTCCAAATCGTTTCAAACGATTCGGCCACCCCAAAATAACCGAAGATTAAGTTACCGATTTGTTGACCGAATACGGGTAATACAAGTGCAATTAAAATAACCGCCACTAATGAAACCGTAAAAACAAGGGACCATAAACGATTTAGAAAGCCCGCTTTCCCATCGACATCATAGGCACGATTTAATGCCTTCATCAATGCGTCTACACCCTTAGAGGCTGACCAAATCGTCCCAATTACCCCGATTGACAGTAACCCGCCATTTTGACTGCTTAAAACTTGCGTTAAGGTACCTTCAATTAAGCTATATACCTCGTCTGGCATAATATCACTTAAAAAATCAAATACTTGTCCTTGCTCTAAATTTAAATACGGTAAGAGCGTGACCATAAAAATGAGCATTGGAAAAAAGGATAGTAAGAAAAAGTAGGCTAATTGTGCGCCCATTCCTGACATATCCACTGTTTTTGTACGAAGAATTAAATCCTGGAAAAACCCCTTCGTTGTGAGTATGTTAATTTGCGATGCTTCTGGTGCTACCAATGATTTTATGAGTGCCAGCTTTTCACTTTGTTGAATTTTGTTTTTCATCTAGCCACCACCTTCATGGTTTTCAGCTTATTTGATCATCTTTTTTTGAAAAGGCACTGATTGTTTCTGATACCATACTTTGAATTGTCGCTGGCATTTGTTGCATATCACTTTGCATTAAGGCTTGTACATTGTTGTTTACCGTGCCGTATAGTGACTGCGCTTGGGTTACTTTTGATTCGACTAAAGCGACTAGTTCATCATTATTTTCTGCATAGTAGGCGACCGTGTCCTTTGCCTTTTTAGCTGTTTCGACAGTGTGATCACGCGTTTGCTTGTCTAACATACTGATTGCTGCGCCAACTAAAGCACCTATTGCGATGAACGGTAATAATTTACTCTTCATATGAAATCTCCCCTTTGTATATAATTTGTACATTCCCTTAAAAAATTCCTGTAAAACTTGTTTAATTCATTTTAACGAATGTTCGCCATTTTTAAAAGTATTCACTCAACTTTAACTTCTTTCCGCTCCTGTCCAAACATTGGCTGAAAGAAGTTAAAGCCTCCGGCGGATGAAAGGCGTTCTTTGTACGAGCACAAAGCCAAATCCGGACGTAATTATGCCGAGGTATAATTGAATGGTTGACAACAAGCACGCCTCATGGAATGATAAATTTGTATACTTTGAAAGGTAGGGCACTTAACTATGGATTTATCCAACCCATCATTAGAAAATATCACGTACATGATCGAACAAATTAAAGACAAACTTCGTATGGCAAATGCTGACGCGATGCAAGCAGACGTATTTGATGAAAACCAATACGAAGACCTACAATATTTATATGAAATGGTTATGAAACGTACTTCATTCAGTCCAAGCGAAATGAACGCGATTGCTGCTGAATTAGGTTCACTACGTAAGTAATCAGAACAAAAGCTCGTCGAGAAAATTCGACGAGCTTTTTTGGTATTCCCCAGGAAATACAAATTATTTATTTAATTCAACAGCAATTTTCGCACCAACACGTGCGTTGTTTTTCACTAATGCGATGTTTGCTTCTAATGATTTACCTTCTGTTAATTCTTTTACTTTACCTAATAAGAATGGTGTTACGTTTTTACCAGCAATTCCATTTGCCGCAGCTTCTTTTAAAGCATTTTCGATGATGCCGTTAATGAAATCTGCTTCCATTGAATCTTCCACTGGAATTGGATTTGCGATTAATGCACCACCGCGCAGTCCTAAATCCCATTTCGTACGTAAAATCGCAGCCGTTTCTTCTGGTGAATCTACGCGGAAGTTTACATCGAAGTCGCTTTCACGTGTGTAGAATGCTGGTAATTTATCCGTCGCGTAACCGATTACTGGCACACCTTTTGTTTCTAAGTATTCTAATGTTAACCCAATATCTAAAATTGATTTTGCCCCTGCACATACTACCGCAACATTTGTCATCGCTAATTCTTCTAAGTCAGCAGAAATATCCATAGTTGTTTCAGCATCGCGGTGAACCCCACCAATACCGCCTGTTACAAATAGCTCAATGCCAGCTAACTCTGCACAGATCATTGTAGCTGCTACTGTTGTCGCACCAATTTTTTTCGTTGCAAGTAAGTATCCGATATCACGACGAGATGCTTTCGCTACCCCTTGCGTGTTACCGAACATTTCTAATTCTTCGTCTGATAAACCAATTTTAATTTGGCCGTCGATCAGTGCGATTGTCGCTGGAACCGCACCACCATCACGAATGATTTGTTCTACTTCACGTGCAGTTTTTACATTTTGCGGATAAGGCATACCGTGAGAAATAATTGTCGATTCTAATGCTACGATCGGTAAACCCTTTTCTTTTGCTTCTAATACCTCTTGTGAATATGATAAATATTGTTTCATAATAAATTCCTCCAATTAGTTAAGTTTTCTTTTGTTAAATCCGTACGTACTGTTTTGTCTGACTGCAATGTTTTCGATGCATTGACTAAGCCGAGCTGTACCGATTCTTCTAACGTTTCATTATTTAACATCCCGTATAAAAAGGCACTAACAAATGCATCGCCTGCACCTGTTACGTCAACAATATACTCTGTTGCTACTGCTTCATAATGTGTAATGTTATCTTGATGCCCTACAATGACACCTCGATCACCTAATGTTAACAGTGCGTATTCGGCACCTTTTTCAAGCAAGCCTTTCACTGCCTGCTCATAGTGTTCGAACGTTTCTACTTTTTGCTGTAAGTAGGTTTCCGCCTCGTCCCGATTACAAATCATATAATGTACACCGTGTAAATCACTTGGCATATGAGACATTTTTGGTGATGATACTGGGATAATTGCTAACGGAATCGTACGCTCTTTTGCAAAATCCTTTACAAATTGTACTGTCTCAAGCGGACAATTTAAATCAATGATTATACAGCTCGCATTTTGCAAAGTTGCTTCATGCTGCTGCAACATACTTGGTAGTAATTTATCGTAAATTGCCATGTTTGCCATTGCGATGACTAATTCACCTGTGTGATCTAAAACGGCTGTATAAGAGCCTGTTGCTTCACTTTTTAGTTTTTCGGCTAAATCAAAATTCATGTACGCATCGCTAGACTGTTCGATTAACAAACCATCATGATCCTCACCTAATGTCGTCAATAAAGACACACGATTTCCTAAACGCCCTAGATTCTCGGCTATATTACGGGCAACCCCACCAACACTTTCAGAAACCGATGCTGGATTAGATGTTCCGAGCTGTGTGTTGCCTTCAATTGAAAATTTCCGGTCAACATTGGCACCACCAATGGCGATAATTTGATTTTTTTCGGGTAAAACATAAGCACGACCTATAATTTCACCGCGCTTGATTAACGTCGAAATCATATTTGCTAGCGCTGGCCTTGACATGCCTAACTGCTCCGCCATTTCTAACTGTGATAAATAAGGATTTTTTTTGATTAGTTGAAATACTAATTTTTCTTTTTCATTCAATAGCCTCACCTCACAATCAATTTCTCTTAAATAAACATTTGTTTAGAATTATAAACAAATGTTTAAAGAATGTCAAAAAAAGTGCTTGACCAGAAAACATTCTGGTCAAGCACTTTTTGCGCCGAGGATGGAGACCAGCATAATGCTGGTCATGAATGCGTGTCACAGGATGTGACGTTCTTAGCATTCGTTTTTACTTCTGACCACCGCAGAAGCACTGCACGGAAAGTAAATACTTTTCACACAGCCTCTTTTTTCTATTCTACAATTACTTCACCAGATTCTGTTACACGTGGTTGAACGAGTACCTCAACACGACGGTTTTTCGCGCGCCCCTCTTCTGTGTCATTTGAAGCGATTGGGCTAAATTCACCAAAGCCTTTTACACTGAAGTATTTTGGGTCTAATTCTTCATTACCAGCAACAACTTCTTTCATGAAGTTAACTGCACGCATAACTGATAACTCCCAGTTTGAGTCGAATTCGTTTGTATTAATTGGCACATTATCTGTATGTCCTGTAATAACAATATTACGTGGTGGATCGAACATTAACAGCTGAGACAGCTCATCTGCAATCGTTGCATATTCTGCTTTTAATTCGGCACGCCCCATATCAAATAATACACTATCTCGAATGGTAATCAGTAAGCCTTCATCCGTCATTTTCGTCTCAAATTGCTTTTCTAATTCATTAATCGCGATAAATTCTTCAACGCGATTTTGTGATTCTTTTAAGCGATCTTGGTCTTCCATATATTTAGAAGCACCCGTTTGGAGTTGTGATGTAGAACCATTTTGTGTTTGGACCACGGCTGGGTTATCCATAACGCCTGTCCCACTTGTAAAGATGTCATTGAAGACAGCGGACATTTGGTCCAATTTTTCTTGATCGACTGAACTTGAAGCAAAAAGTACGATGAATAGCGCTAATAATAACGTTAAAATATCGGCGTAGGGTACTAACCATGATTCATCGATATGTTCCTCATGCTTTTTATGTTTCTTATGCTTCTTTGCCAAGGCCACCCGCCCCGCTTTCCGTAATTTGCTTACGCTCTTCCATTGGTAAGTACGAAGCTAATTTTTGTTCGATGACACGAGGTGCTTCCCCTTCAAGTACTGATAGAATCCCTTCAATCATCATGTTCTTTTGTTTTACTTCTGCAGCAGATTTACGTTTTAACTTGTTCGCAAATGGATGCCATAAAACGTAACCTGTAAAGATACCAAGTAATGTCGCAACGAAGGCTGCTGAAATGGCAACCCCTAACTTAGCGATATCCTGCATATCCTTTAATGCCGCAATCAGACCTACTACTGCACCTAATACACCTAGTGTTGGCGCGTATGTACCTGCTTGTGTGAAAATCGCAGCACCACTAGCATGACGATCTTCCATCGCTTCTACTTCTTCAGTTAATACATCACGAATATAATCTGCGTTTTGCCCATCAATCGCTAATGTTAATCCATTTTTTAAGAATGCATCTTCGATTTCTGCAGCTTTTCCTTCTAATGCAAGTAACCCTTCACGACGTGCTAAATCAGCCCATTGTGAAAACATTTTAATTAATTCAATATCACTTGCTAATTTTGTCTCTTTGAATAAAATTTTAAAAAGTTTTGGAACCCGTTTTAATTCCTTCATTGGGAATGCGATTGTTACCGCAGCAATTGTACCAAAGATAATGATTAAAATTGCAGCCGGATTCAATAATGCGTCTGGTGTTACGCCCTTCATAAACATCCCTGCTAATAGGGCAACGAAGGCGACAATAACGCCAACAACTGATGAAATATCCATATGTATTACCTCCAATTACTATGTCTTTTCTTATTTCGGTCTATTTAACTTTTTATTAACTTCCTATACACTAGTATAAAGGCAAAAATTATATTTTTCGATGCATTATTGGATTTTTCTGTCCTTTAAAGTAATTTTGATTACAATGTATCAAAAATAGCCAATTTTTTTAGACAACTATTGGAGGAATGATTCAAATGAACTCAATTTTTGAAAGAAATTTAGCAAAATATGCCGAATTAGCAGTAAAAATCGGTGTAAATATCCAACCAAATCAATATTTATACATCGCCGCTTCAATTGAGGTAGCGCCCTTTGTTCAAAAAATCGCTAAAATTGCCTACGAGAACGGTGCTAAACAAGTATTTGTAGATTTCGCAGATGATGTTATTTCACGTACGCGTTACGAATTGGCTCCTGAGGACTCTTTCGACTTTTTTCCACCATGGAAAATCCAAGAGCGTGAATGGTTAGCAGAGCAAGGCGCTGCATTTATGAGCATCGTGTCGCAAAGCCCAGATTTACTATCAGGGATCGATTCTAAAAAGATTGCTAGCTTCCAAAAAGCGGCTGGTACTGCATTAAATAAATATCGTCAATATGTACAAGCCGACAAAATCAGCTGGACTGTAATTGCTGCACCTTCTGAGCAATGGGCAAGTAAAGTATTCCCTGAATTACCGCAGGAAGCGCAAGTAAATGCGCTGTGGGATGCCATTTTTAAAGCCACTCGTTCAGATTTAGAAAACCCTGTTCAAGCATGGGCAGATCACAATGACAACTTACACGAAAAAGTAGATTACTTAAACAATAAAAAATATACAAAATTACATTATACAGCGCCAGGAACAGACCTTACGATTGCGCTTCCAAAAGGCCACTTATGGTGTGGTGCTGGTAGCGTCAATGAAAAAGGCGACGAATTCATGGCTAATATGCCCACGGAAGAAGTATTTACGGTACCGCATAAAGACGGTGTAAACGGCTATGTATCAAGCACAAAACCACTTAGCTACGGTGGGAACATTATCGATAACTTCAAAATAACGTTTGAAAACGGTCGCATCGTAAATGTAGAAGCCGAGCAAGGTGAAGAAGTACTGAAAAACTTAGTCGCAACCGACGAAGGCTCTCACTACTTAGGTGAAGTTGCATTAGTACCATTTAAATCACCAATTTCTCAATCGAATATTTTATTCTATAACACATTATTCGACGAAAATGCATCAAACCACTTAGCAATCGGCAGTGCGTATGCGTTCTGTTTAGAAGGCGGTAAAACGATGTCACGTGAAGAATTACTAGAAAACGGCTTAAATCAAAGTATTACACATGTTGACTTCATGATTGGCTCTGACCAAATGAATATCGACGGGATTGCTGAAGATGGTCAAGCTGAACCGGTATTCCGCAACGGCAACTGGGCATTTTAATCAACTCGTCATTATAGAGGACATTTAAGAAAGCATCTTAAATTTCAAGATGTCGCCATATTTACAATTTATTCTAGGTCAAATCCATAAAACCCCCTACAATGTTCCAATTGATTAGGTTATAATTGGTTAATGATTCTAATTATAATGTAGAGAGGAGTTTTATGATGTTTGATCACCGTCATCCATTTTTATCTGACTACTACACATTAGTATTTGGATTCTCTATCGTAATTCTTGTTTGTTTAGTTATGTTCATTCAATATTTACGTATGGGCTTACAATCTCACGACTCTGTTGTAGTAGATTCAAAAGCTGGTGCATTCGCGCCAAACGAAAAATCAAAAGATGGCCACGCCCATCATTAATTTTTCATAAACAATCGTCTCTTAATGAGGGACGGTTGTTTTTTTACCTTTTTCGACAAAAGTTCTCTCTATTTTTCCTAGTATTCACTTTAAATGTGTCAATTAATTTGAATTATTCAAATAATATTCTAAAATATAGAGTAGTCGAAAGGGGATAACAAACTTATGTCAGCTTTACAATCAATTCTAGAGTATAACCAACAATTCGTTGATGAAAAACAATACGAAACGTATGCGACAACAAAATATCCTGATAAAAAAATTGTTATTTTATCATGTATGGATACACGCTTAGTTGAATTATTACCAAAAGCCATGAATTTACGTAATGGCGATGTAAAGGTTGTCAAAAGTGCGGGAGCCATTGTCAATCACCCATTTGGCGGGATTATGCGCAGCTTACTTGTTGCCGTCTATGAATTAAAGGCAGATGAAATATATATTATTGGGCATTATGATTGCGGTATGAGTGCCGTTGATCCAGACGTAATGGTCGGTCACATGCTTGAGCGAGGGATAAAGCAAGAAACACTGGATATTTTAAATTTCTCAGGTGTCGATTTATATGACTGGTTACGCGGCTTTGGCGATGTTAAAACAAGCGTATTAAAAAGTGTCGATTTAGTGAGACGCCATCCGTTAATGCCAGCAACTGTACCTGTACACGGTTTAGTAATCGATCCACAGACAGGTAAATTAGACTTAGTCACTGATGGCAATATAGATATATAAGAAAAGCGCTAAAGCGTCCTTACAAAAAGGATTGTACGAAAAATAGTTATTTTTCGTACAATCCTTTTTAATATCTATTTTTAAAATCATTTTGCAGTATGGCGTACATATAATGATCAACCCACACACCATTGATAAAGAGCAACTGCCTTAGTAAGCCCTCACGTATAAAACCTGATTTTTCCAACACCCGTACTGATGCTAAATTTTGTGGGGCAACGTAAGCTTCAATACGATGAATATTTAACGTTTGAAAGCCAAATTCCAGCACTAACTGCACCGCCTCTGTTGCAATCCCTCTTCCAGCAAAACGTTCATCCATCGAATAGCCGACAAAACAGCTTGAATAGGGTAAACGCTTCACCGAATAAAGTGAAATGTGGCCAATTAATTGTTGTGAATCATCATCAAAAATTCCAAATGAAAATTCCCGATTACTTTGAAGAAGCTGTAGGCTCTCTAAAATTTTTTTATACTGTACCTCTTCTGTATAAAACTCGTCTCGATGTAACGGTTCATAAGTAGACCAAAAAAATTTATTGTCTGCTAACAGTTTGGCTAATGCTTTTGCATCCGATGGTGTAAATGTACGTAACGAACAACGTTGCCCATTAAGTTGTACCATTGGACCCTCCTTCTTTTTAAAAAGTTTCAATAGGCTTCTCACGGCGATTCATCCTCACTAAATAATTGAACGATTTCCGAATGTTATTTAGATTTTTTCTTTTTAGCCTTTTTTCCCTTTGAAGCTTCTGTGGCAGTGATTTCTTCTGTAGCCGCTACTTCCATCATTTCAAGCTCATCTATTTCGTCTTGCTCAGGTGCTTCTAATACATTCGTCAGGTGTAACCCACGGCGCTTAGCTTCCTTTTCAATATGAGCAATGACTTCTTTTAATACTTGTACGCGCGCATATAGCTTATCATTCCCAGGAATTAAAAACCAAGGTGCATTTTCTGTATCTGTTTTTGCGAACATTTCATCTGCCGCTTCACTATATAAGCCGAACTTTTCACGGTTGCGCCAATCTTCATCCGTTAATTTCCAAGCTTTGTACGGATCTTGTGCACGGTCATTAAAACGTTTTAATTGTTCTGCTTCGTCGATATGAATCCAGAATTTGATGACAATATAATCTTCATCTGTTAATTGCTTTTCAAAGTCATTAATTTCATCATATGCACGTTTCCACTCTTCTTCTTTCGCAAAGCCTTCAATGCGCTCTACTAAAACACGACCATACCAAGAACGGTCAAAAATCGCGATTTGTCCGTGTTGCGGTAACTTTCTCCAAAAACGGTGCATATAGTGGTAACGTTTTTCATGTGGTTGTGGAGCAGAAATAGGAGTTACCATTAAGCCACGTGGGTCAACTCGCTCTGTTAAACGTTTAATGGCACCACCCTTACCTGCTGCGTCCATTCCTTCAAATGCTACAATTAACCCAATTTTGTTGTTAAATAAAAATTGCTGTGCGTTGAGCATTTCGTATTGCAGCATTTTAATTTTCTTTTTGTACATTTTTTTGTCTAGTTCTAATGATAAATCTAAATCATCTAATTTCTTCATTTATGATTCCTCCTAAACAGTATTACTTCTATTTTACTTTAAAGTGTATGGAAATGGTAATTGATGTTGCACTTAGTTTATCTTCCACTAATTTCTTGTCTGAAAAATACATAATACGCGAAAGGCGGAGTGATAAATGAAAAAAACCCTTACAGCAGTTTTATTTTCTGCACTATTATTAGGAGCATGCTCTGAAGATGAAGCAAAAAATAACGCGGAGGCAGAAGTAGAAACAAAAGCATCAGCCGAAACTACTGTGGCAGTTAACACAAACACAATTAAAGGCGAGGATTTTAATGAAGCTGGCGGTGCAGATGCATACGCAAACGCTGGTGACAATGCGGACTCTCGCTACTACCAAGCACCTGACTTTTTTAATTTAAAATCAGATGAAAACTTAACAATTTTAGAAAAATTCCAAACGATGCAACAAACGGCGGAATGGTCATGTGGCCCTGTTACTGCTTTAATGGTAGCTAATCACTTTGGCTATAATGAAATGACGGAAATGGATATTGCTGTTGCGATGAAAGCTATGACGGATTTAGATGTGGAAGATGCCTTACCTGGCTCAGCAAACAATTTCCACGAATACGGCTCAGACGTAACACAATTATATGAATTCTTTTCAGGTTTAGAAGGCTTTGAAGTCGTTGAATCAAGCTTCCGCGCTGACTATACAGACGCAGATCTAATTCAAGCTGATTCTGGTACGACTGGTGCTAACGTAGGCAACTTACCTGAAACATTTTTATGGAACAGCTTATATGCATCTGAAAATACAGCAGATACTGAAGCTTGGGTAAGCGATGCAAAAGATAGCTATTTCGTAAAATGGTTAACAGGCCATTTAGACAACAATCGTCCAATTATGGTTGAATGGGGTGATTGGGGTGGCCACTGGCAAGCAATTATCGGTTATGACAACAACGGTACACCTGGTATCGGTGATGACATCATCATTTTTGCAGACCCATATGATACATCAGATCATTCACAAGATGGCTACTATTTCTATCCGCTAGAGCGTTGGTTCGGTATGTGGAATGACCGCAATATTGCGCCAAAACCTTTCCAATTACAACCGTACATCGTTGTTGATTATAATAATTAAAAAAAACGTGAAATGCTTTTCTAAGCACTTCACGTTTTTTTATTGATTAATCTTCTAACGTCGTTAAAATAATTGGTTCGCCTTTTGTTACGATAATTGAGTGTTCAATTTGTGCAACTAATGACTTGTCTGGTGTTACAAATGTCCAGCCATCACCTGATTCAACAATGTGTTCAGCTTTTGCAGAAATGAATGGCTCTACTGCTAGCACCATACCTTCTTTCATTAATTGGCCATCAGTTGGATCGTAATAGTTTAATACATGGTCAGGTGCTTCGTGTAATGATTTCCCTAAGCCATGTCCTGTTAAGTTCATAATTACCGTTAAGCCATGCGCATATGCTTCACGCTCAACTGCTTTACCAATTTGGTTTAATTTTGAACCGGCTTTTACTTTTGTCATCGCACGGTCAAATGCTAATTTTGCTACTTCACAAAGTTTCTCTTTGTCCTCGTAGCCTTCACCTACAACGAAAGAAATTCCTGTATCGGCGAAATAACCATCTAAAGAACCCGATACGTCAATATTTACGATATCGCCTTCTTGAATCACTTTGCTGCCTGGAATCCCGTGGGCAACTTCGTGGTTAACTGAAATACATGTGTAGCCTGGGAAATCATATTCGCCTTTTGGACCTGAAATAGCACCCGCTTCTGCAAACATACGCCCAGCAATTTCATCTAATTCTTTCGTTGTCACACCTGGTACTGTCGCAGCTTTCATCGCTTCACGAATTTCAGCACAGATGCGTCCGATTTTTTTAAACGCTTGGATTTCTTCTTGAGTTGTAACAATCATTGTTAAACTTCCTTCCTCTTAAATCTCTACCCTTAACTATAACATACTTGAAATTTGTTGTAAGGATTCATGCTTTTTTTGTACGATTCGTTTATGTAGAAATTTGAAGGGAATATAAAAGGAACTAATTCAAAATAGAGGTGTCAGTCATGCTGCCTATTTATATATATATGCTCACGTATATTTTACCGACTTTTTTACTTATTACTTTAGCAACGTATGTCATTTTACACAATAATCGCGCTGTTGAAAATCGTTTAATCTTTGTGCTCCTCATGATGTTCTGTGTTACATTGGTTGGGGAATTTTTGCGTCATGTATCACCTTTTTCGTACAATCCACGCATCGCTGTTTATGTCGTTGGGTTTAGTACCAGTATTGCAATGGCTATTGTTTTCCATTTACAATTTATTTTACTTAAGCAGCATTGTCCTATAACTATTCATCCACTTGTGCCTTTTTTAGGCTATCTATTCATATCTTTACATGCCATTATTACACTTTTTTTTGTAAAGCTATCCGTAGCTAATTTTTATCAATCAGGAATCTGGACCTATCGCGAAAATATGCTCTATAATTTATGGCTATATGGCATTGTCGGTGTTACATCCATCACTTCATTTTTCCCCTGCTGTATCCAAGCGCGTTATTTTAAAAAAAGGTGTAGCTCGTTAGAATCGAACTACACCTTCACCATTTTTTATTTCATTGTTTTTAATAAGCGTGGTGCTGCTGTAAATAATAACACAGCGACAAGCGCGGTTAACAGGGTTGCTGGTAACATGTAGGACCCATTGTAAATGATTGAATACGTCCATACATTATCTCCACCAGCGTATTCTTTAAAGAACACAACGCCGGCAAGCAAATGCGAAATGAAACGTAATGTTCCGCCAAGTAACGCACCGAGAATAATATAAATCGTCATTTTCTTTTTATCAAGCGCTTTTGCGGCTAGTAGTAACGGTTTACGAATGACTGCGACGAAGCCTACAACTGTAAAAGCTAGACCATAGTCTAAAATCGCCTGCAGCCAGTGCACAATATACGCACCGAACATCATTTGTAATACACCAATAATGAATCCCGTTGCCAAGCCTGCTGTTAATCCCCAGCGAATGGCCATAAGCATAATCGGCAGCATGACAAAACTAATCGAGCCTCCGTATGCCCAAAGCTTAAATGAAAACTGATCAAGCACAAGTCCGATAGCGGCAAAGATTGCAATTTCCACCAGCATTAATAATTTCTTTTTGTCCATAACAATGCTCCTCTCTTTTTTCCGATGTAACAGAAGTTCAGAAGGAATAGAAAACACAAAAAAGCGATAATTAGGATAAATTCCTAACCATCGCTCGAATAGTTGGTTTCTATCCACATCCCTACGCAAGTACTAACTTACAGGTTCTAAGAGTCAGCGCAAAATCCGTGCGCAATCTCAGCCGACTTAATCGGCCCCCCTTGTGGTACATCTCGATATAATTGTTTGAACATGCTCATTGTAGCTGATAATTTTCCAATTTTCAACTACTTTAGTTGAAACTAAGTTGGACATTTGTCCGTATATAGAAGTAAAGGAAGTGAATTTTATGGATCAAAACAAAGGGTTAAGTGCAGTAGGCTATTTAAGTTTTTACTTTATGCCATTTATTTTACCGCTCATTATTTTTTTCGTAGCAAAAGACGATGTAGTGAAACATCATAATAAACGCGCATTTATTTCACAACTTATTCCAATTATTTTAGGGATCGTTTATATCATTCTATTTTTTGTGTTCGCCTTTACAACACCCTCTAACGCGACGCTTGAAGTAAACTACTTATTCGAAAGTTGGATTTTTATCGGGTTTATCATTTTAGCGATTATTATTTTTGTTATTGCCATTTGGAACCTTATACAAGCAATCAAAGTATTGCGCTAATGTTTAGAGATGTACTGTATATGGGTATATTTTTACTAGAATTTACATCTTACTAAGGAGTGATATTCATGAAACTAAACAAAGTAATTAAAACAGCGATTAAATACGGACCAATCGTCTATCCAATCATAAAAAAAATACTTAATAATCGTTCAACAGCAAAGCAACCAACGCCAACACGGACTCCAAAAAGATGAAAAAATGGAGTACTTCATTTCCCAATGAAGTACTCCATTTTTTTATTTAATTAAAATTTCAGTTGTACTATGACCCTCTTTTAATTTCTTCACGTGCAGGATTGCCGGCATCGCAGCCTTTAACTCTGCAACATGCGAAATCACGCCGATTAATCGGCCTGTTTGCTGAAGGTCAATTAAAATATCAATCGCACGTCTCAGTGCCTCTTCGTCAAGCGTACCAAAGCCTTCATCGATAAACATCGTATCAATATGCACGCTGCCCTGTACACTTTGAATGACATCCGCCATACCTAGTGCTAATGATAACGATGCATTGAATTTTTCTCCACCTGACAATGTTTTGACATCACGTGTTTGACCAGTATTGCTATCGTACACGTCGATACTTAAACCACTTTGTGCATTGCCCTCTTTGCGACCCGTTGATTTCAAGAAATATTGACCGTTTGATAACACGCGTAAACGTTCATTGGCCGCATGTGTCACCTTTTCTAAATAGCCAATTTGTGCAAAGCGCTCAAAGCTAATTTTGGCATCATTTTGGCCACGCACTAAATCATATACATGCTCAATTTGCTCTAGTTTTGCTTTATAGCTTTCAATTTGCTCAGCTGTTTGCTCAAGTTTTTCATACGTTGTTTCGCATTGTGTCGCGTAAGACTTTGTTAATTTCATGTTGGCGTAACGCTCATCTTGCTCATTATTTAATGTGGTGATTTGCTGCTCTAGCTCCGTCAAATCTGCTAATTGCTTTCCTTGTAATTGCGCTTCGTCCTCTGCGATTTGTACCGTTAATGTATGCAGCTGCTTGTTATACGTTTCAAGCATTTGACGAATTTGCTGTTGTACATCTGGTGCTACGAGTGCTGCTTGATAGCTTTCAATTGTAAAGTTTTCCTGTTGCAAAGCGTTTGTAAACGCGAGCTGAGCGAGCTGCTGTTCATGCTGTTTTTCTGTTACATGATTAACGGCATGCAACTGATTGACCTCGCTAGAATTTTGCTGTAATTGTGCTTGTTGTAAGGCATCTGCAGCTGCTTTTACTGCATTTTTTAGTGCCTGATACAATTGCTGTTGCTCAATCAGTGCTTGCTGTAGTTGAGCGATCGATGTAAATTGCGGCAATAGTAGTTGTTCACTTTGTTGAAGCTTGCCTTTTTCCTGTGCGAGCTGAGCATGAATATCATGGACATAGGCCTGTCCTTTTTCAATACGACCTTGAATGACCTCACGCTGCTCCGTTAATTGCTCAAGCTTCGTACGCTCAGTTGTTAATTTCTGCTGTTGTGTGCGTAAATTAGCTAATTGAGTTGTAAGCTGTTGCAGGTGCGCTTCATAATGTACTAATTCTTCTAGCTCTAGATGCTGTTGTTGCAAGACGCTCAGCTTGTCGTTAAACGCTGCTTGTTCCACTTCAAGCTTAGATTGTACCTGATAATAGCTTTGGCGCTTCACATCCGCTTGTTGACGTAAAGCATCAAGCTTTGTTTCATCGACCTGTTGTGTTTCACGATTATGAATAGCTGGGTGCTCCGTGCTTCCACATACTGGACAAGCATCCCCGTGCTGTAGAGCTGCGGCTAAAAAGGCGGCTTGATTGCTACGGATTTGTTGCTCTACGGTTTGCAAGGCTTGCTGTGCTGTTGTGGCCTGTTGTTGCTTTTCCGTACAATCTGTTGCTAACTTTTCAACATGCTGTTGTCGTTTAATGGCTTCTTTTACAAGTTCCACATGACGCATTGCAGTTGCATGTGCTTCATAGGTTTCCTCATATTTACTAACAGCCTGTTCCAACTCGCTAACATTTTGCTGTTGCAACTGCTGCTGTTCTTTTAACTGTGTCGCTTCATTTTGTAAATCGGCATATAAATTTTGTGCTTTTACTTGTTGTTGTTCTAGCTGTGCTACCGAATTACGCTGCGTATCAATCGTTTCATAAACAGGGATTAACTGTTCCAGCTGTGAAATATTTTTTGTATACGCTTCAAGTAACGGCTCATCTTTTTGCACTTGCTCATGCATTGCTGTCGCTTCTTGTAGCTGTTGCTGCGCTTGTTGTAAATCTGCATTTGCCTTTTCGGCCGCTGCATTTGCTGTTTGTAATTGTGCTTTCGCTTTTGATAAATCGCGCTCTAACGGTTCAATTTGACTCGCCTTTCGCGCTAATTGTAGGCGCTGCTCTTGCAACTGCATTTCTGCTTGTTGCTGCTGTAAGTTCACAAGCTCTGTCTGACGCTCGATAAAACGCTCAATCCGTTCATTCACAATCTTTTGCTCACTAAATTGCGTCGCCAGCTTCGTCGCCGTTTCCTTTACCTGCTCATACTGCGTAGCAACCTCTTTTGACTGCTCTTCATAAAATTCACGTTCTTCGACTAATGCCTGTTTGACTTGATACATATTAATTGCATCATGACTGATTACTTCAAAAAGTACCGATTCACGCTGCGGTAAACGAGACTTTATTTCTTGAATGGTGTGATCCTGCTGCATTTGGGCATGCTCGAACAATTTATCTGCATGCTTCTTTTTGTCCTGTAGTAACGCAACCATTTTTGTAAAACGTTCGGTTTTGAAGATTTTGCGGAAAATTTCCTCTTTATGCTTTGACTCGGATGTTAACAGCTTTTGAAATTCCCCTTGTGGAAGCATAACAATTTGATTGAATTGCGACTGAGTTAACCCGATGAGCTCCTCTACCTTCGCTTGTACGGGTCTTACTTGGAACTTTTCGACGGCTGGTGTTAGTTGACCACCTGTAATGTCATAAAATTCACGCTGTGCTTTTGCGCCGTCATGCCCAAATTTACGCCAGATTCGATACATGCGCCCACGGACTTCAAACTCAAGCTCTACTTCGGTATCAACCGTGTCATCGGCAAAATCACTCCGTAAAAAGGCCGATTTTTCGCGGTCCTCTCCACTCCCTGAGTCATAGAGCGCGAAGGTGATTGCATCGAAGATTGTCGTTTTCCCTGCACCTGTTGAACCGGAAACAACGAAAATTCCGTGCTCGTGAAGCTTTGTAAAATCAATTACTTCCTTGTCTTTGTACGGACCAAATGCCGTCATCGTTAATTTTAGTGGCTTCATTGTTACACCTCCTGCTTTTCGCGTTCGTCATCAAGTAATTGCTGTAGTACTTCTGTATAAATTGCTTTTGTTTCCACGCTCAGTTCCTTGCCTGTCATTTCGCTATAAAACAGCTCAAATAGCTCTGAATCGTCCATTTGCACGCGGTTCATAGTTGTTGATTGTTGCTCGATTTGTGTAAATACTGCTGTTCGTTCAATATGCAGTGCATTTGGATACACGGTGCGCACAAGTTCTGCCGCGCCCTTTACATAGCCTTCATCTTCTAGCTTCACAAAGACATAATCATCACTTTTCGCATGCTGTAAAATATCATCGAGCACACCTTTTACAATACGCATTTCACGTTTTGGTGTGAACAGCTTCTTCTCTAATGCCACCGTACCATCCTGCGCTAAATCAACGATAAAAAATCCCTTTTTATGTGTTACTTCTGATTCTGAATATTTAAGTGGCGAACCTGAATATTGAATCGTTTCATTGGCAACAAAATGGGCTTGGTGTAAGTGCCCTAATGCGGTATAGCAAAATGGGTCAAATAACGCAGCGTTAATACATTCCGTACCGCCAATGGTTAACTTACGCTCCGAGTCACTTGTGTTTAATTCGGGCATCCCGTCTTTTGTGATAAATGCATGCGCTACAATAACATTGCGCTTTGTTTCGTCTAAATTCCGTTTGATTTGTTCAATAATTTTGGCCATTGCAGCTTCATGCGTCGTAATCGAATCATCGCCAAACAGAATACGTACTGTTGAAGGCTCCGCAAATGGCACTAAATAAAAGTGCACCTCACCAAATTCATCCTCTAGCACGACTGGCTTGATGTTTTTTTCTAAATGTCCGACAAGATGTAAACCGCTTGATTTCATCAGCTCACTACCAAAGTTTAAACGTGTTGCGCTATCATGATTTCCAGCAATCGCCACAATCGGCGTTTTTTCATCGATTAAAATTTGTTTAAATGTTTTATTCAATAATTGAATGGCTTCTGTTGGTGGAACGGAACGGTCATACAGATCCCCTGCAATAATCACAACATCTGGCTTTTCAATTTGAATTTGCTCGATGAACTGCTGTAATATGTACGCTTGGTCCTCTGTCATCGCTACACCTTGCACGAGTTTCCCTAAATGCCAATCAGCTGTATGAAAGATTTTCATGAGCTACGCCTCCTCTAAAAAAATGATACTTTAAGTGTACATGAGCCCATAAAAAAAAACCACAATACACGAATGCTCGTTCGTATACTGTGGTAGATATATCAATTATGCCGAGGCTAACTTTTGTCCAGATTTTTCCGAGGGGTTTGACCCCCTGCTGAATTAAGTTAGTATTTAGCTTTCATGGTTCCTGCAGAAATTTCTTCTAAATAGTGACATGCCGCTTCATGTGTCTCTTTCATGACATCTGTCGAACGAAGCTCCGGCATATCCGTTTTACATTTATCCGTCGCAAACGGGCATCGCGTATGGAAACGGCAGCCAGTTGGTGGATCGATCGGTGACGGTACATCCCCTCTTAATACGATACGATTTTTCACCGCATCTGGGTCTGGTACTGGAATCGCCGAAAGTAATGCCTTTGTATAAGGATGTTGCGGATTTTCAAATAAGCTTAACTTATCGGCAATCTCGACAATTTTTCCTAAGTACATCACGATAATACGGTCAGAAATATGACGTACTACCCCTAAGTCATGCGAAATGAATAAGTATGTTAAACCGAATTCATTTTGCAGTTCCTCTAATAAGTTTAATACTTGTGCCTGAATCGATACATCAAGTGCCGATACCGCTTCGTCACAAATAATTAATTTCGGGTCTACTGATAATGCACGTGCAATCCCAATACGCTGACGTTGCCCACCTGAAAATTCATGTGGATAACGGTCTGCTTGATAAGGACGTAAGCCTACTGTTTCAAGTAATTCTTCAATACGAGCACGACGCTGATCAGCTGGTAAAACATTTTGAATATGCATCGCTTCGCTTAACACGCTCGCTACGGTTTGGCGCGGGTTGATTGATGCATATGGATCTTGGAAGATAATTTGTAAGTCTTTACGGAATTTACGCATTTCACCTTTTGGAATTTTCGTTAGGTCCGTTCCTTGGAACACCACTGAACCTTCAGTTGGCTCCTCTAATCGTAAAATCGCTCGACCTGTCGTTGATTTACCACAGCCTGATTCCCCTACGATACTTACCGTTTCGCCTTCATAAATTGTAAATGAAATATCGTCTACTGCCTTTACGTGGTTGACGGTACGGCCTAAAAACCCACCTTTAATCGGGAAATATTGCTTTAATCCCTCAACCTTTAACAGTTCTTTTTTCGCCATATAGCGTCACCTCCGATTCTCCATCCCATTCATCTGAATACATCCAGCAGCGAATTTGCTCGCCGTTTTCATTGCCTGTTGCTAATAAATCTGGCTGCTTCTGATGACAAAGCTCCGTTGCAACAGGACAACGCGGTGCAAATCGGCAACCCACTGGCATTTCATGGGGACTTGGCACCATTCCTTTAATCGGAATTAAACGCTCTTGGTCGATATCATGACGTGGTAATGAATTCAGTAAGCCTAATGTGTAAGGGTGCTTCGGATTTTTAAATAGCGTGCGCACATCCGAGTACTCTACCACTTGACCTGCATACATTACCGCAACATAATCACATGTTTCTGCTACAACCCCAAGGTCATGGGTAATCATAATTACGGACATGCCTAAACGGTTTTGAAGGTCACGGATTAATTCTAAAATTTGTGCTTGAATGGTTACATCGAGCGCTGTTGTTGGTTCATCGGCGATTAAAATTTCTGGGTCACACGCAAGTGCCATCGCAATCATGACACGTTGACGCATCCCTCCTGACAGTTCGTATGGATATTGTTTTACACGTTTTTCAGGAGATGGAATTCCTACAAGCTTCAGCATTTCGACCGATTGCTGCATGGCTTCTTTTTTCCCTAATTTTTTGTGGATTTTTAGCGTTTCACTAATTTGTTGTCCAACTGTATAAACAGGGTTAAGTGATGTCATCGGTTCTTGGAAAATCATTGAAATTTGATTTCCTCGAATTTCACGCATGCCCTTGTCTGATAGTTTTAATAGGTCTTTTCCTTTAAAAAGAATTTCCCCGCCCTTTGTTTTACCGTTTGCTGCGAGTAGTCGTAAAATGGATAACGATGTAATACTTTTCCCAGAACCCGATTCTCCTACAATACCAATTGTTTTTCCTTTTGGAACGGTAAAGCTTACACCATCTACCGCACGCACTTCTCCACCATCCGTACTAAATGATGTTTGTAAGTTATTTACAACTAAAATATTTTCCATTTCATTCATAGTAACACCTCTTTTCTGTCATTAGTTCAAGTCAATTCGTTTATTTAAGAACTTGTATGAAATATCTACAAGTAAGTTTACGAGTACGAACAGTAAGGAAATGACGAGTACTGTTCCTTGTACGATAGGGAAATCTCGCTGCCTAATCGCATCAATCGTTAAACGACCCATCCCGTTAATTGCAAAAATTGATTCCGTTAATACTGCACCGCCTAAGAAACCACCGAATTCTAAACCGATAACCGTTACAACTGGAATCAGTGCATTTTTAAGTGCATGACGATAAATCACAATACGTTCAGAAACCCCTTTTGCACGCGCTGTACGAATATAATCTTGACCAATAACTTCTAACATTGAAGAACGTGTCATACGTGCGATAATTGCTGCACCACCGGTACCGAGTGTAATCACAGGTAATACCATTTGACGCCACGATTCACCCCAACCGGATGGCCTCATTTTCAAGAATTCTGGTAAATCTATACCAAGTGGTAAATTACCTAAAGCAAACCATTGAATTAATAAAAGACCTAACCAGAAGTTCGGCATTGATAAGCCGAATAAGGCAATAATCATAATTGATACGTCTGTTAGCGTATAATGACGTACCGCTGAAATAATCCCAGCAATTAATCCAAGAAAGACCGCTAAAATCGTGGCATACACCGATACTTCAACAGTAATCCAAAAACGTGCTTGAATTTCCTCCATTACAGGACGACCACTACGCACCGAGTTCCCTAAATCACCTTGTAAGGCATTACCTAAAAATCGACCATATTGAACGTAAGCCGGATCATTTAACCCTAGCTTTTCACGTAAATTTTCTACTGTTTGCTCGGATGCACCTTCCCCTGCCATAACCTGTGCAGGGTCACCAGGAATAAGGAACATCAACGAGAATACTAAAATCGATACCCCAATTAATACTGGGATCGTTTGTAACAAACGACGAATAATATATTTAGTCATTAACTGTTCCCCCCTATTGTTTCATTTTTGGATCGAGTGCATCACGTAATCCATCACCGAAAATATTGAACGCTAATACAACAACAACAATCATTATCCCTGGAATTAATACCATGTGACTTGCGTTATGCATATACGTACGACCATCACTTAACATCGCGCCCCATTCAGGTGTTGGAGGCTGCGCACCTAAACCTAAGTAGGCTAAGCCTGCCGCCGTTAAAATTGCTGTTGCAATACGCATTGTTGCTTGTACCATAATTGGAGACAGAATATTCGGTAAAATATGTTTGAAAATAATTCGTATATCTGATGCCCCTAATGCCCTCACCGCATCGATGTATTCGAGTTTTTTTACTTGTAAGGTCGAGCCACGTACGATACGGGCAAATGCCGGTATCGAGAAAATCCCTACCGCAATAATTACGTTTATTAAGCTACCGCCTAATACAGAAACAATTGCAAGAGCTAATAACATCCCTGGGAATGCTAATAAAATATCCATAATACGCATTGTAATCGTATCAACCGTACCACCGTAATACCCAGCAATAATCCCTAACACAACACCTAATACCCCACCGATAATAACCGATAAGAAACCAACCATTAATGTTAACTTTGTACCATGAACAATCCTTGAAAAAATATCACGGCCAAAGTTATCCGTACCAAACCAATGTTCCTTCGATGGTGCTTGAAGCTTGTTCAGTAAATTCTGTGCATTTGGATCTGTTTTCACTAAAAACGGTCCAATTAAGCCTACTAAAATGATAAAAAGAATAATAAGTCCACCAACTACAGCCGCTTTGTTTTTCAATAAACGTTTCATAAACGTTTTGAAAGCTTCTGCACGAGGACTACTTTTTTGTACATTAGAAGGATTTTTCTCTGTCTGTGTCGTACTCAATATAAACCACCCTTTCAATTTGTAATTTCTAACAAATAAAATATAAATTTCATATAATTACTAGTATATAGAGGAAAAACTATACATTTCAATATATTATTAATTTTTAATAAAATTCTGAATATTTTACTATTAATATATTTTTAGTGCTTTTGACTATATCAAAATAGCGTAAAGTTCTTTGTACTTATTGTTATCACTGGATAAACCCTTGCTACAAAACAATTTTCTGAAAATAGAGAAATTATATTAATATACTCAAATTATCGCGTTTTTTCTCTAATTATAATAAAATTTCTTTTTTCATTGTTGATACTTCCTCGTTAATTGTGATATCATTTGTACAGGAATTTACATTATTGTAATATTCTAAAATAATTTTAAATAGGGGGACTTCCATAATGTCATTTTCTAAAAAGTCGCTTTGGATGTTACTTCTTACGTTTACGCTTGCATTAGTACTTGCTGCATGTGGCGGAGACGATGAGGAAGATACATCAACAAACACGGGCGATACCGGAACTGAAAACACAGATTCGGGCAAAACTGAAGACACTACAGCTACTGGTGGCGGCGATTTAATAATCGCTGAATTATCAGATGCACAATCTTTAGATCCACACGGTTCTAACGACGTATCATCTTCAAATGTTCAATCTAATATTTATGAAACTTTAGTAAATCGTGATGCAGACGGGAACTTAGTACCTGGTTTAGCAGAATCTTGGACACAAGTTGATGAATTAACTTGGGAATTCAAATTAAAACAAGGTGTTACTTTCCATGACGGCGAAGCATTCAATGCTACAGCTGTTAAAACTTCATTCGATCGTATTTTAGATCCAAAAGTTGCATCTCCACGTGCATTCTTATTCGAAATGGTAACGGAAGTAAAAGTAGTTGATGAAGCGACAGTTCAATTTGTTACTGAATATCCATTCTCACCTTTACTTGCGCACTTAACGCATAACGGTGGTGGTATCATTTCACCAAAATCAATTGCTGATGATTATGCAGCACTAACAGGTGATACAGCTGCTGGTTCAGTAATCGGTACAAACCCAGTAGGTACTGGTCCATTCAAGTTCGTTTCTTGGACACCAGGTACTGAAATTAAATTAGAAAAATTCGCTGACTATGCAGGAACTCCTGCAAAAGTTGATACAGTAACAATTAAAGTAGTACCAGAAATGGCTACTCGTGTTGCTGAATTACAATCTGGCTATGCACACATCATTGGTACAGTTGAGCCAGGTCAAGTTGCAAACGTAAACTCTTCAGATGGCGCTTCAGTTTTAGAAACTCCATCTTCATCTTTAACTTACATTGGCTTTAACACACAAAAAGCACCATTCGATAACCCGAAAGTACGTCAAGCAATTTCTAAAGCAATCAACCGTACTTCGTTAATCGATGGTATTTATGAAGGTTACGGTATTCCTGCGATTTCACCATTATCTCCTGGTATCTTCGGTTACACAGAAGATGTGACTTCAATGGCTTATAACCTTGATGAAGCAAAAGCTTTATTAGAGGAAGCTGGCTTCGCTGACGGCTTCTCTACAACAATTTGGACAAACGATAACCCTGCGCGTCAAAACGTAGCAATCGTTTTACAAGAAGAATTAAAGAAAATTAACGTTGATGTTCAAATCGAAGTTTTAGAGTGGGGCGCGTACTTAGAGAAAACAGCTGCTGGTGAGCATGACATGTTCATCTTAGGTTGGTCTAATGCTACTGCTGATGCTGACTACGGTTTATATGCATTATTCCACTCTTCACAACATGGTGACCCAGGTAACCGTTCATTCTACACTAGTCCTAAAGTAGATGAATTATTAGATGCAGGTCGTCGTGAAGCAGATCAAACTGCTCGTGAAGCAATCTACAAAGAAGCGTTACAACTAATTTCAGACGAGTCGCCAATGGCATTCGTATTACACCCATACAACTTAACAGGTGTATCTGATAAAGTTAAAGGCTTCAATGTTGGTACAGACAGCATTTATCAATTACGTGATGTAACAATTACTGAATAATTGATTAAACGAATCCACCTAGCATGCTAGGTGGATTTTTTTTGCTCATTACCATAAGTTGAAGATTACAAAGTTTTAATAAATATAATAGGGATTTTTAAACTTATCCATTCTGCTAAGCTACGGGTATAATGCGTTGATGAAAGATGATTTGTAGGCTCGTGTCCGTTGTACTGCGTTCCGGGGCACGCTTATCCTCTAGAAGTCGGCCCCTCCACTCCGTACACCTCTACTCTTTGAAGCAAATTTATTGATAACATCCCTTCAATTCGCGCCACTCTACTTTGTTATTAAGTAAAATTTGCAAAAAATTTCTAGATTAGGTTATTAATTTATTTTTTCAGCAAAAAAGCATCCCCTGAGATTTTTGTCTCGGGGGATGCTTTTTCTATACATAAATAGCGCGCGGTGCAGTAAGTAAATGCAACGCAACGGGTGTTGTTTGCCTTTGCTCTTGCAGCTCGAGTAGTTCTTCAAATGATTTCGGATTTGGTGGTGGTAAATCGACCTCGCTTAACTGCAAGGAGTCATTTCCACTATAGTTTCTTAGCATCGCATTCGCCATTACTAAATAGCCAAGCTGATTTGGATGCACATCACTGACATTCGGCAAGTAGTTTGCGCGCTCTTGTTCAAAGTCATCGTAGACATCTACAAAGGTTGCGCCTGCTTTTGTTGCCTGCTGTTTTAAAATCTCATTCATTAACTGAAGTGCTGCTGTTGCCCCTGCCATCTGCTCGTTGTGCACACTGACATAAGGGAAATAATAGCCCATCACATAAATCGTAGCATTCGGTGCTTTTTCACGGACCAGCTGCAAGAGCTCATCCATTTTTTCACGGACATGATTTAACGCAAAATTGGCATTTAACTGCGAAAAATTCATCGTCCCCTTTTGCGGATTATGTGCAATGAGTGGCAATAAATCATTAGCCCCAGCTGAAATCGTAATGACCGTTGCTTCTTTTAGTAAAGCTTGTGCCTGCTCGGATTTAACCGTCTCAATGACGTTACTTACTCGGTAACCAGGAAAAGTGAGCTCCTTTGAGAAATGAGCTAACCTTCCCTGACGTTCAAGCTGTAATGCAATAAAATCTGTATAGCCGGCATCGATTTGTGAATACGATGTTTGTCCTGCGGCTAAAGAATCGCCGAGCGCGATATACACTTCACGTTCATTTGCCAGAGCTTGTGTTGGTAACAATAACAAAATTAGTAGCGCGAACAACCACTTGCGCATCACATCACCTCATTAATCGAAATTAGAATGCCCAGTTTCCGTTGCGGAAGATTGGTTCTACTGTGCCATCTGCTAAAATACCGTCGATATTCATCTCTGCGCTACCAATCATGAAATCTTCGTGCGTGATTGATGTATTAATACCTAATGCTTCTAACTGACCCTTTTCTAGCTCTTTGCCACCCTCGTAGCACGTTGGATATGCTTCACCGATTGCTAAGTGATTCGATGCGTTTTCATCAAATAATGTGTTGTAATAAAGAATGTTTGACGCTGAAATTGGTGATTCGTGCGGTACTAAAGCAACTTCACCTAAATAACGAGAACCTTCATCTGAATCGATTAATTGTTGTAATAACACTTGGCCTTCACCTGCTTCGGCTTTCACGATTTTCCCACCTTCAAATGTTAGCTTGAAGTCATCGATAATATTGCCTTTATAAACCAGTGGCTTCGTGTTTGAGACATAGCCGTTTACACCGAATTTTGCAGGTAATGTGAATACCTCTTCTGTTGGCATATTGGCGATAAACGTTGAACCAGCAGGTGTTTGACTGCTGCCGCTTTTCCATAAATGCTTTTCAGGTAATTCGATTGTCAGGTCTGTACCTGGTGCTGTGTAATGTAATTTTGCATATTTTTTTGCGTTTAATTGGTCCGCGCGTGCATGTAAGGTTGCAATATGTGCTTCCCAGTTTTCAACGGCATTCCCTTCACCGATGCGCACTGTTTTGAAAATCGCATCCCATAATGCATCGACTTGCTCGTTTTCCGGTAACTCTGGGAACACTTTTGCTGCCCATCTTTGTGATGGTACAGCGATAATTGACCAGGCAATTGCATCGTTCATTACCGCTTTACGGTAGTTTACTAATGCGTTACCCGCTGCTTTTTGCTGCGCGCCGATTTTTTCTGCATCGATTCCTGCTAATAAATCTGGATTTTCTGCATCGATCCAAAGTAAGGCACCTTTGCGTTCGATTAATTCTTCACGTTGTGCCACAACCCATTTTGGGAAATTTGCTGTTTCTTCAACCGTGACATTTTCATAGTAAGCACGCTCGAAGCTTGCATCTGTTAAGTTCACATGCACACGTCCAGCACCTGCTTCGTATGCTTTTTTGACAACGATACGTGTGAAATCTAACGTATCCGTAGAAGTATTGATTAATAAATATTGACCCTTTTGAACATTAGCACCAATTTTTACGGCTAAATCGGCAAACTGCTCTAATTTTTCTTCAAATGTCATCGCTTATTGCTCCTTCTTCTTGCTGAATGTCATACCCTTTTTATCATTTTTTGCTTTGTACGGCTTTTTTTCTGCTCTTTTTGCTGGTGCTGCTGCTGATTTTGAAGCCGCGACTGTTTTCGCATTACCTTCGATTAACTCACCTTGGCTCCATACTTTTTGAACACCCTTTAATGATAGTTCACGTAACCATTTTTTATACGTTTTTTCATCTTGATACGAAAGTAACGTTAATACTTCACCGTCTGCACCTGCACGACCTGTACGACCAGAACGGTGTGTGTATTGTTCAACTGTACGTGGGACGTCAACATGGACAACATGTGTTAAACCTGAAATATCTAACCCACGTGCTGCGATATCAGTTGCGATTAAAATACGTGCTTCGCCATTACGGAATGAATCAAGTGCTTTTTTACGCTCATCTTTTTTCATATCTGAGTGAAGTGCGACAATCGGTGCGTCTCGGTATTCAAGCTTACTTTGCTTCATTAATACTTGGTCGATGTTGTTAACAAACGCTAAACCGCGCATACCGTCAATGTTTGATAAGCGACGTAGCATATCCGTTTTGTCACGCTCATCTACTTTGATGAATGAGTGTACGACTTTACCAAACTTCACCATATCTTCTGGCTTAATTTGAATCGCTACTGGTTCTACCATTAAGCGCTCTGCGACAAGTTGGATTTCCTCTGTAATTGTTGCTGATACAACAACGACTTGGCGACCAAATGCAGCGTCTTCAATAAATGATTTAACCACTACGCGGTACTCGCGGCTTAGTAATTGATCACACTCATCTAATACAACCGTTTCAATTTCTCTTAGCTTTAATTTACCTTGGCGCGCTAATTCATTTAAACGACCTGGCGTACCAACTACGATAGTTGGCTTTTTCTTTAACTTCTCAATTTGACGTGCAGAGTTTGCCCCACCGATTAATTGTTGGACCGTAATGTCTGTGCCTTCTGTCCATTCACGGATGACTTCAACGATTTGCATCGCAAGCTCTTGTGATGGTGCGACGATTAATGCTTGTGTTTTCTTTTTTGAACCGTCTACTTTGTTTAAAATTGGTAACATAAACGCTAATGTTTTACCCGATCCTGTTGGAGATTCTGCGACAATGTCTTTTCCTTCAATCATTGCTGGAATCATTTCATCTTGGATTTTCATTGTCGTGTCAAACGACCATTTATTTTGAAGTCTTTCATTTAGTAAATTGATAACTGACATATTGTTTTACCACCTTTTATTCGTTGACTTCAGTGTACCATATTCCGTGAACGTAGGTGAAATTTGCATGTTGGGTAAAAGTAAAAGAACCCGAACAAAATTGTCCGAGTTCCAAAAAAATTATACGCGTTCAATTACTAATGCAATCCCTTGTCCACCGCCGATGCAAAGACTTGCCACTGCATAGCGACCATTGCGACGTGCTAGTTCATAAGCAGCCGCTATGATGACACGTGTCCCACTTGCACCAACTGGGTGACCAAGTGCAATTGCGCCACCATTGACATTTGTTTTCTCACGGTCTAAGCCAAGCTCTTTTTCAACGGCGATGTATTGTGCCGCGAAAGCTTCGTTAATTTCGAATAAATCGATATCCGCAATGGTTAAGTCTGCACGCTTTAATGCCTCACGAATGGCTGGTGCTGGTCCAATTCCCATAATCGTTGGGTCCACACCTGTAATTCCCCAACTGACAATACGAGCAATCGGTTTTAAGCCTTGTGCTTGTACAAAATCTTCACTTGCCACTACGACTGATGCCGCGCCGTCATTAATGCCTGATGCATTTGCTGCGGTTACCGTACCATCCTTTTTAAAGGCTGGACGTAATTTCGCAAGCGCTTCGACTGTTGTTCCTTCTTTAATATGCTCATCGGTATCAACCGTAACATCACCTTTACGTGTCTGAAGCACAACTGGTACGATTTCTTGTGCAAATTTTCCTGCTAAACGTGCTTGTGCGGCGCGGTCATTTGAAAGCACAGCAAATGCATCTTGCTCCTCACGTGAGATGTCATATTGCTCTGCTAATTTTTCAGCAGTTAACCCCATGCCTGACCCTGTATATTGATCCGTTAATGTCGCTTGTAACATATCGATAAATTGTAAATTGCCCATTTTTGCTCCGTTAAAACGCTGCTCGAAATTCGAATACGGTGCTTGTGACATATTTTCCGCACCACCGGCTAACACGACATCCCCTTCGCCTAGCTGGATCATTTGTGCTGCTGAAATGACTGACTGCATCCCTGAGCCACATAATCGATTTAATGTTAATGCTGGTACTTCTAGTGGCACTCCTGCATAAAGACCGATATGACGTCCTAAATACGCTGAGTTCGCTCCTGTTGTAATCACGCCTCCGTAAACAACATGGTCTACTTGTTCAGCTCCTACACCCGCGCGTTTTAATGCTTCAATTGCTGTTGCAGTTCCTAGCTTAACTGCATCCGTTGACGCAAATGA
The DNA here is from genome assembly GCF_038051985.1 of Solibacillus sp. FSL H8-0523. Taxonomy (NCBI): domain Bacteria; kingdom Bacillati; phylum Bacillota; class Bacilli; order Caryophanales; family Caryophanaceae; genus Solibacillus; species Solibacillus sp. FSL H8-0523. Next base: position 3,629,825 of record NZ_CP150291.1, read on the forward strand.
GCCACCAAACGTTGTAAATGCTGTACGTGCCCCATCTATAATATATACATTTTTCATTTCTCTTTTCCCCTTTGTGTGTGTGTTATTTCAAAATTTGCTTGGCAATAATGCCCTTCATAATTTCTGTCGTTCCTGCATAAATGGCCGCGACCGGGATATCACGGTAACGCCTTGCAATCTCGTATTCTTCCATATAGCCATAGCCCCCGTGAAGCTGTAGGCAATCCGCGACAACGCGCTTAGCCATTTCACTAATCCACCATTTTGCCATCGATACTTCTTTCACGATTTCTTGCCCTGCAATATGCTTTTTAATCAAATTGTCCACATATGTACGTCCAAGCTCAATTTCAGTTGCCATTTCGGCAATTTTAAATTGTGTATTTTGGAAATCAGCAATTCGGCTACCAAATGCTTTTCGCTCTTTCACATAATTGATCGTTAATTCTAGGCAGCATTCCGCTTCAATTTGCGTTTCAAGTGCGACGATTAATCGTTCTTGCTGTAATTTTTCCATCAAATAATAGAAGCCTCGGTTTTCTTCACCCAGTAAATTTCCAACCGGTACACGTGCATCTTCAAAAATGAGCTCGCCTGTATCAGCGCAATGCATGCCGATTTTATCGAGCTTCTTGCCACGCTTAAAGCCAGGTGTGCCTGTTTCGACAACGAGTAAGCTGATTCCTTTATAGGCTGGTACTGCTTGCGGATTCGTTTTACAAACAACGACGACATAATCAGCATGGATACCATTTGTAATAAACGTTTTTTCCCCGTTTAAAATGTAATAATCCCCGTCACGTCTTGCTGTTGTTTGAATACCCGCTAAATCGGAGCCTGCTCCTGGCTCGGTCATCGCAATCGCCGAAATCAATTCACCGGTTACACTTTTCGGTAGCCATTTTTGCTTTTGTTCCTCGGTACCATACGCTTCAATATATGGTGTTACGATATCGGAATGTAGCGCAATCCCACTAGCAAGGCCCGCACCAACACGCTCTAGCTCTTCAGTTAAAATCGCAGCATAACCGAAATCTAACCCAAGCCCGCCGTATCTTTCTCCTACCATTGGACATAAAAAGCCACTCTCACCAAGCTTCAACCAAAATTCGCGTGGAATATCGCGTGCCTGCTCCCAACGTTCAAAATGTGGGTACGCTTCTTTATCGAGCATTTTGCGTAGCGCTTTTCGAAACATCTCATGCTCTTCTGTGTAAATTTCCAAATCCAACACCCCTTTGTTTTCTGAAAATTACTATACTTTAATTTTAACAGCACATAAATTTGGAAACAACGGTATAAAGAGAAATATTATTGCGCTATACAGAAAAAAGTTGCCATAATCATTCATGACAACTCTTTTCATTAACTACTGGTTAAAAGTAAAATTGCTTTTCTCGTATGGCCGTTTACTTGCTCAAGCGCTCGTATTACTTGTTCATAATCTTGATTAGTTTTCAACATAACGATCGCAGGCTTTACAGCAAATTTCGTTTTGTTAAGCGTTTCTTCCGCTACCTCATACTTGCAGCCTGTCGCCATAACAACAATTCTTTTTGCTCGTTCTATTAATTTTTTGTTACTTGCATGTACATCGACCATTAAATTTTCATAAGCTTTTCCTAATTGCACCATTGATGCAGTACTAATCATATTTAAAATCGTTTTATGTGATGTCGCTGCTTTTAGTCTTGTAGAGCCCGTTAAAATTTCTGGACCTACTACAACTTCTATTGCTTCATCCACATGACTACTTATTTCAGAATTAAGATTGCTTGTTAAGCTTACTGTAAATGCACCAACAGATTTTGCATACTGTAGTGCGCCCATGACAAATGGTGTTGAACCACTTGCCGTAATCCCAATAACCGAGTCCCATTGCGTAATATTTTTTTCTTTCAATTTAGCAATTCCATCTTCTAAAAGATCTTCTGCGTTTTCCACTGCTTGGAAAAAGGCACTTTGCCCGCCAGCCATTACCACTTGCACAAGCTCTGGATCAGACATAAAAGTTGGTGGACATTCAGACGCATCAAGCATTCCCAGTCGACCACTCGTCCCTGCCCCAACATAAAAAAGACGCCCACCGTTCATAAAGTTCTTCACTACTTTTTCAATTACTTTTTCTACTGTAGGTAAAATTTTTTCAATGCTTTTCACAACTTCCAAATCTTCTCTATTCATAATATGAAGTATTTCTGAAATCGGCATTAAGTCTAAATTCATCGTCTTTTCATTACGTTCTTCTGTTGTTAATTGATCGTAATTCATTCCACTTCACCTTCCAATATACTCCATGTTAGTTGAATCGTTTGCTTCACTAGCTCACTTACTTCAATCTCATTTTCATGTAATGCCAATAAATAAGCGCCTACCATTCCTGGGACACTTGGCTTCATTACGACTAACTCTGGAAATCGCGTTGATATACTCTTTTCAAATACTTGATAAAACAGATGATTTGAAAATAGTCCACCATGTAAAACTACTGGCTTTGTACGATCAATTCTTGTATAAGCACTAGCAACTAATTCTAATAATTCTTCTTGAACAGCTTGAACAATTAATTTTGCCATTGTATCTTCTTCAAAGGCAGCTAATACAAGCTTGCTGGTAGAAGAAATTGTGGTGACTGGATTCGTGCTACTATATACTTTTGTAATGAGTTGGTCAGGTGAACGAACATTAAAGTGTGCTAATATTGCTTTTTGAAACGGTTTCAATTCTAGCTGCTTATCATGTGCCTTTAATATCGAACGAATTGCAAGCTTCCCTAAATGGTAGCCACTTCCTTCATCCCCTAATAAATATCCCCAACCGCCCATTCGAAACGTTTCTTGATTGTGATAGCCAAATAAAATCGTTCCCGTTCCTGCAATAAGTAATGTACCTTCTTTTCCCCATGTCCCTGATGCTAATGCGGCATGGATGTCACTTTGTACTTTAAGTTTTGATAGAATTGGTGATTGTTGAAAAGCTTCATATATTTTTTGTTGCTCTCCCGGTCGATCTGCGCCTGCCATTGCAGCAAATATGGTTTTTACATCTGATAATGTAACACCCGTCTTTTTTAACAATTGCTCGATTAAATCATTTAAAAGCGTATACAATTGCTGTGGTGAAATTGCGGTTAAATTCCCTGAACTTCCTTTAACTGCAGCAAGTAAATGACCAGTTCCATCTCCAATTACCGCTGTTGTTTTTGTACCTCCACCATCAATACCAATCCAAAATTTTTTCGACATTTTGATCACCTTATCTATTCATTTTCAAGTGCGATTAAATTATGCACAATTCGTCGAAAGCGTTGAATTTCACAACTACGTCCTAAATGAACACGGTTTGTTAATAAAATAATTGCTAGTTGCTTTTCCTCAGATATCCAAAGTGACGTACCCGTAAAACCGGTATGTCCAAAACCATCCCGTAAATATTGACCAGAAAATGAAGGCTGAGAATACAATTGCCAACCTAATCCACGCTGATCTTCATGCTGCTTTGTAAAACTCTGCTTCGCTAAATGCTTTGTTTGCTCTTGGAAAATCGAATGGCCATTCTTCATAAATGCCTGAGCAAATTTCACTAAATCTTCAGCAGTTGAAAACAATCCTGCATGACCACTTACACCACCAAAATGATGGGCATTTTCATCGTGGACTTCTCCCCATTGATGTTGCTTTAGATAATCGCGGTATTCCGTTGCCGCTATTTTCCCTTGCAATTCAGCGGGCGGATTAAATTGCGTATGTTGCATACCGAGTGGCTGAAAAATATTCTTTTCCGCGTAATCTGCTAGTGAAGCATTCGCTACCTTTTCTATTAATATTCCTAGTAAAATATAGTTGATATCACTATAAATAACTTTCTTATTTATGGCATTTCGGTGTGTCAGTTGCGCAATATACTCGACGACCTCCGTGTATGCTATTTGCTTCTTATAAAATTTAATTCCCTCTTGAAACCCACTCGTATGCGTTAAGAGATGATGAATCTTAACTTCTTCATGCTGCTGTTTCAAACTCGGGAAATAATCGCTGATGGCATCGTCTAAATCTAGTTGTCCTCGCTCAAGCAATAATAATACCGAGCTTGTCGTTGCTACTATTTTTGTCAACGAAGCGCAATCAAATATCGTTTGCTCCGTCATTGGAATATGCTGCGCCGTGTGAGCCATGCCAAATGCTTTGCAATACAGTAAGTCTTTTGCATTTGCAACAGCTAGCACTGCACCTGGTAATTCTTTATTTTGAATCACTGTGTCAATAAATTGCGCTACTCGAGAAAATGGCATCATCATTCCTCCTATTTGATTGCACCTTCTGTCATACCTTTTACGATATGGCGTTGGAAAATCGAATAAAAAATAACCACCGGAATGACAGCAATACATAACCCCGCAAATAATACGCCCCAAGCACTATCATATTGCGCATCAATTTTCAGCAAATTCATCGCAACGCCTAATGTATTTTTACTTTCTGTTTGCAATAAAATTAGCGCCATGAAAAATTCATTCCAATAAGAAATGGCATTCAAAATAGTCACAGTAATAATTCCTGTTTTCAGAAGAGGCGTTACAATTTTCAGTAATATTCCATACGGACTCATTCCATCAACGACTGCCGCTTCTTCTAACTCTTTTGGGATATTGCCGATAAATCCAACTAAAATAAAAATCGTAAATGGAACATGCGATATTGCATAAACAAGGGATAATGCCCACAAATTATCAAGTAAATTAAATTTCATTAATAAGAAAAATAATGGAATCCACCCTAATACAGATGGAATCATCATTGAAGCTAAATAAACATTCACTAACACTTCACCAAATTTTGATCGAACACGTTCTAATGCATATGCCGTTGGTATCGATAATAAGAGCGTTAAAAATGAACCTAGAACCGTTACAAAAATGCTATTTAAAAATGCACGTCCGATGTTATAGTCATTCCATGCTCGCTCAAAATTTGAAAAACTGAAATTTGTCGGCAATGCCCACGGTGAAGTGAAAATTTCTGCATTTGATTTAAACGCACCCATAAACATCCATACTAATGGGAAAATCACAATAAATGCCCATAAAATTAACGGGATGCGCACTAAAATTTGTGAAACTATTTTCATCTAATCTCCCCCGTTAATATTCGACTTTTTCTTTTTTCAAAATGAATTGTGAAATTAAAACGGTAACGAGCGATACAACTAAAATCAACACACCAATCGCTGCACCATAACCAAATTGAAAATCTTCAAAAGCACGCTGGTATAAATACGAGCCCATCACTTCCGAAGAACTTCCCGGTCCACCGCCGGTCATTACTTGCACAAGCACAAATGAACCATTAAGTGATGTAATGATAATATAAAGAATAGAGGTTTTTATTTGTGGCCAGACTAAAGGAACTGTAATATTCCAAAACTGTTGCCACTCCGATGCACCATCAATTTCAGCAGCTTCATATAAGCTTTTTGGCACATTCGAAATCCCCCCCATAATAAGTAACATAAATAAGCCAATCCCTGCCCAAATTGCAGGTATCGCAATACTTGGTAACACCCATGTTTTATCGCCTAACCATGGACGTGCCCATTCCGTTAAACCAACTTGATTTAATAAACTATTGACGATTCCCATATTTGGATCGTAAATGAACTGCCATAAAATACCGATAACTACGACCGACATAATATTTGGAAAGAAAAATACGATTCGATAAAATGGCGCCTCTTTAATACGAAGCTGTGTTAAAGCTACTGCAAAAAATAATGCAAGCGTCATAATTCCAATGACTTTCACAAATACGAAGAAAAAGTCATTGATTATTGCTTTTTTTATAATCGAATCATTCCATAAACGAATATAGTTATCTAAACCAATAAATGTTTTGTTTGCACTCGTTCCAGACCAATCAAAAAATGAGTAATACAAGCCCCCTAGCATGGGATAGATTGTAAAAATTAAAAATAAAAGAAACGTTGGTAGTAAACAAAATGCTAAAAATAAATATTTACTTTTAGAAGAAAAGGCCATCGTACATTTCTCCTTTCTCTCTTTATTAAATAAGGTTGCTAAAAAGCTTTTAGCAACCTTATTTCTTTATTGTCACATCATGTTCTTTGTGACGAACCTATTATTTTCTTAATTCCTCTGATTTTTTCACCATTTTGTCTACAAATTCTTGAGCAGTAATATCTCCCATTAAAATATCGATAATTAATAATTTGATTTCAGTTGTAATTTCAACTGCAATTTTTTGTTCTTCAGCGTTTGGTGTATGGCGTTTATACATTTGAACAGCGTCAGGGTTATTGATCATGTCATTAACACCCTTTAAGAAATCTGGTACGTTTGTAGTTGCTGACAAATCAACATTTTTCATGTTCATAATCGCACCTGTTGAAGCTGCAAATGCCTGTGCATATTCTTCTGTAAAGATAAACTCTAAAAATGCCTTCGCTGCCTCTGGGTTTTTCGCTTTTTCAGCAATCGCAATTGTACGAATATCTGGTACAAGCGTTAATGGCTCACCAGGGTCATTCATCGGTGTTGGCGTGAAGCCAAATTCAAACGTATCTGGCGTATCATTTTTCATTTCATTCGGTAACCAGAACCCTACCGGAATGTACGCATTTTTATGCATTAGGAAGTTCATTTGTGATTGTGTATGATTGTAAGCTGCAAAGCCACTATCCACGACTTGTGCCTGTGCTAATTTTTCTACCTTTTTGAATACTTCAAGTGTTTCTGGCTTTTTCCAAGCCTCTACTACACCATTATTTAAATCATTTAATAATTCTTCCCCACCAGCTGCAGCAAACGCTGGATTTAACACACCACGCTCGAAATACTGTGCATGTTGTCCAGTTGTAATAAACGGTGCAATGTTCGCATCAGCTTTAATTTTTTCCATTGAACTTAACCAGCTATCGAAGTCTGTCGGAACTTCCCAACCATTTTCTGTAAACCACTTATTGTCATACCATGTTCCCCATGTATCGAATACTAATGGCAAACTATAAATTTTCCCACCATCGATTTCTTCTGCTGGTGAGATGAAGCTATCTAATAGCGCTGTACCATCCTCAAGTTTAATTGATTTGGCAAATTCACTAATATCCATTAATTGCCCTTCCGCAATCATTTGTGTTTCACTTGCTCCTGCACCATCGATATAGACTAAATCAGGTGGTGTGTTTGAAATCCAACGTGTGTTCATTTCTGTATTGATATTTGGACCAGCATGTTCGACAATTTCTAAATCAGGATGTTGGTTTTTAAAATCACCAATGACCTGCTTCCACCATTCATCACCGTATCCTCCAACAAAGTATTGGATTTCGAGTGTGCCGGACAAACCATCTCCTGTATTTTCTGTAGCAGTATTATCCGATGGCGTTGTAGATTGTTCTTTGCCGCTATCCCCATCTGTATTACTACTTGATTCTTCTTCATTACAAGCAACAAGTAATAGCATTAACCCCATTAATGCTACTAAAAACCAATTTTGCTTTCTGCCCTTTTTAAAAAACATGCAAAACACCCCTTTATTTTAATTATGTTAACTATATGAATATAGCTATCACCAAGACTACTATTAAAAACTGTTAATTACCTCTAGCGTTCTATTTAATGCGACTACCGATTTATCGTAATCTAGCGTTGCGATGCCTGTATATAAAATATCAATTAGCGTTAACTGCGCAATGCGAGAGGAAGTGGCCGAACTCCTAATATCTGCTTCATAAGAAACGATGTACAGTGCGTAATGTCCTAAGCTTTGCACTGTATTTCGTTTATTTTGTGTCATCGTAATAATCGTTGCCTTATTCTGTTTAGCTACTGAAAGTGCATTAATAATTTCTTTCGTTTCACCTGAATATGAAATTGCAAATAGAACATCTTCACTTGTTAAATGTGTGGCAGCAATAAGTTGGCCATGACTATCAAAAATAGTTTCGCAATTTTTATTTATTCGCTTTAGTTTATGCTCAAAATCCTGTGCTACTATTGCTGAAGCGCCGATTCCAATAAAAATGATCTTTTTTGCATTATTCATTTGATGCATAATTTTTTCTAATTCTCTCTCATCGTTAATCATTAATGTTCTTTGGATTGCCTCGATATTATGCGTTTCAATTGTTTGAACCATTTGTAATATTGTTGAATCCTTTTTTAATTCAAAATTATAGCTTTTCTGAACTGTAATAGTAGATGCGGTTGCAATACTTAGCTTTAAATCTTTAAAGCCAGAAAAGTTCAAAGCTCTACACATCCGTATAATCGTTGCTTCACTTGTTTTAGCCCTTTCTGCAAGTACCGCAATTGGCATACGAATTACATCCTCTAAATGTTGTAAAATATATAAAGCTACATTCTTCTCAGCAGGTTTTAACAACTCAATCCCCGATCGTATTCTTTCAATCCCGTTTTCCAAGTCTATAACCTACTTTCTAACAAATGTCGTAAAACTTCTCGTTTTGTACTAAATATATGAAATTTAACTACATAATAAAACTTTTATATACCGACAGTCAAGTTTTTATCTGAATTATCCGAAAATTAAACGTTATAAATGATTTATTTATTGATGAATTGACTATTGCTATAATATTGTTGAAATTCATTTAAATGGTGGTGGAATTTTGCAGTACGCAATCGTTAGTGACTTACATTCACATTACAAAAACACAAAAAAGGTTTTACAGCACATCGAGCAAGTTGCGCCAAATGCTGAAATTATTGGCTTAGGGGATTTATTTGAATGTACGATTGGCAAAAAGAAAGCGAAGAGTATTCGTAATGCTAAATTAAAGGATGCAGCCATTATTGAAGAAAAATTCATGAACCTGTTAACATTCCCTTCTATTATCGGAAACCAGGAAGAGCGAATAGCGCTTGTTACAGGCGATTATCGTTTTTTACAATATGAAGAGCGTCGCGAAATCGAACATGCTACGCTCATTCACGGGCACCAAATTGAATGGGACAAGACCTATAACCCGACATTTCCAGCGATTAAAACACCCCTTCTATTTTTTGGGCACAGCCATAAAGCTGCGATTTATATTAACGGTCAGCGTCAGCCAGTACCTTATAATATCCCGCTTGCGATTGGGCGTAATCCATATCAAATCAATGTGGGTGCAGTTGTCGATAACAAAGAGTGGTGCCTCTATGATAGCGACGCCATGACGGTCACATTTTTACAAGCACCTGAGCAAAAAAATTAAACTAAAAAAACGCGAGCAATGAAGGTTTAATTAGACCTTAGTTACTCGCGTTATCTATTATTTTAAGAATTTTGCTTTTGAGTTGACTAAAATTTCTTGTAAATGTTGTAGCTTCTCAATTACAATTTTAGAAGTTTCCGTTAAATCTTCTAAATGCTTTTCTGCTAAAGCTTTTTCGCCTGCTGTATGTGCATTTACTGCCTTTTTTGCAATGTCATATACTTTTAAAAACGGTGCTTCTAGTTCTCGGTAATCTTTTTCCTCGCTCAGTAGCTCGCGGCCCTTCCCGTAATACCACTGTCCTAAGTTTGAATCACGCGGCGCATCTAAATTTAAGCTTGAGATTTCCTCGAAGCCTAATAATAAGTTGTAGATTTTCCAGCGCCATAACAAATGGTCGGTAATCGCGACTTCAATAATATCCTCTTGAGAAATAATGAAGTTCTTCGAAATCGTTTCTGAACGGTATCCGTCAATCATTTTACTTAATGTGTAGATTGCTGAACCTGTATCAAATGCGATTTCTTGGCTACGAATTGTGCTTTCTGTCATGCTGCGGTTACGCTCAGAAATCTCAGAAGCCGATTCCGCCTGATGACGCGTTGTAGAAGCAATTTCTTCAAAGCGTGCACCCTGTGTTTGTAAGGTTGTGTTTAGTTCAGACAATGTCTTCGTAATTTGAATGACATCCGATACTCCTACGTGTAACTCTTCTGTAGATTGCTTTGTTAAGTTATCGATATTTTCCGTGATATGTAATAGCTCTTTAATATCTGAATCGATTAATTGTACCGAACGCTTCGTATCATCCGCTAATTTACGAACCTCTTCTGCTACAACAGCGAAGCCTTTACCCGCTTCACCTGCACGCGCCGCTTCAATTGATGCATTTAATGCAAGTAAGTTTGTTTGGTCTGCAATGCCTTGAATTAGCTCCATTACTTTCGATACACTATGTACACGGTCTACTAAATCTGCTACATTTTGGCGTACTGCTTGTTGCCCATCGTCTGTATTTTGTAAAATCGTTGATACTTGTTGTAATGACGTTAAGTCATTATTTAATTCCGTTAACGATGCTTGTGTATGCGTTGAAATATCGCCTACTGACGCAGCGATTTCTTCAATACTTGAATCAAGCTCAAGCATTAAATCACTCGCTAACTTCACATCGTTATGTTGCACTTCTTGGAACTGAATCAGCTCTTTAATTTGATCGAGCTGCGTATTGTATTTAATGATTTCTCCAAGGCCATTTACAACTGAACCACCTTGAATTTCAATATACGTTTCTACGATAATTTGTAAATCTAACGTTACTAAGCTGTCGTATGCAAGTAATGTATCTAATAACTTTTTGTAGTCGCGCCCACAATGCTTGGCAATTAAGGGAATAATCAACTGATTGATCAATGTATAAGCAGAAATCATCCAGTTTGGTAATACGCCAATACGCGCATGTGTGTAGGCAATGCGACGACGTTTAAATACATACTCAATGTTAAGCTCATCTTGGAAAAGACTTGAGAAATGACGATCAAATGTCACTTTTAAACGTTCTACACTTGAGTTATCAACAATAATTTTTTTGAATTCTGGAATGGATAATAAACGCGTATAGAAATTATCTAAAATATCATTACGGTTATCTGTATAGATTTGATTTAATAGTGAAACCGATTGTCGACGAACAGTACTTAATGCTAAAAAGTCTAGTTTTTCTTTGAATCGCTCATTTGCTTGAATATCTGACTGTGAAACCTCACCAAAATACTCATAGTTATCAATTTTACTTTTACCAAACATAAATTTATCCCCTCATTACCCCTGAATTTTCAAGTGAATTTATTACGGAAAAATTAACCCAAAATCAATTATGCCTCGGCGTAATTGCGTCCAGATTTTTTTCGAGTGTAGGCCCACATGATGTAGGTCAGTCAGCCGTTGTCACATGACGTGACGCTTTTAGGCTGACTTCCTCTTTAAAGCTGCTTTAAAAATCTGTGACGTCCGCCGAGGGCTTTGGCCAACATGATTGGTCACTTAGGCATTGCCATACGGCGCGTCGTTCTTAGCCTAAGTTCCTCTATTCAGCTGGGGTTTGAATCCCAATTGAATTAAAATATACTTGGCATTCATCCCCCACTTTTAGAAGTAGAAGATTTCTGCTGAACTAAGTTAAAATTACTTTAAAAATTACTTTTATCATACTACACTCTTGGTTTTAGTAGTATAATCGTCTAAAACTTTTCTTAATATTAAATATCTGGAAGTTCCGAGTCCATGCCGAATTTTTGACGGAATCCACATTTTTTACACAGTTCTTCCACGGCCTCACGACGAGAGAAACCATCAACTAAGTTTTGTGCACGCTCGCTACCAATTATGTCCCCAAATTTTTGCTCATGAACATTTCCTAAATTAATGACACCTTCTCCATCTAAACAACAAGGAACAACTGAGCCATCTACTAAAATAGCAGCATGTGTACGAAGTGCGTGGCAGAAGCCCTTACCTTCATCTGCTTTTTCAAGTAGGCTTGGCCAACGGAATTCATGGTCTTGATTAAGGTAAATATTTTTCGCAATTTTCACGCCCTTCCCCATCTCAACACGTTCTTGAATTTCGTAATCTAAATCGTATTCCTTTTCAAGAATATCTAATGTTTCACGGTTGCGGCGATTTGCTACTTCCGAAATATTATTACGTTGAAGATTCCATAGGCGATAAGAAATAATCACATTATGCTCACGTACATCACGGACAAAATCTAAAATATCACCTAAATATTTTTCACGATTTTCTGAACCTTCATGCCCATCAAAGCTGTGCAGTGAAAAATTGATTTGACGTAATGCTGGCTTTCCTAACAACTTATCTCGGTTCTTTTTAATCAGAGTACCATTCGTTGTAATATTCACTTTAAACCCTTTATCGTGCGCAACATCTAACAGTTGCCCAATACGTGGGTGTAACAGCGGTTCGCCTTTAACATGTAAATAAATGTATTTTGTGTAGCCACTAATTTCATCTAAAATATTGGCAAATTGTTCGACTTTTATTAAACCTTTTGCGCGCTCTGTTGGCGGGCAAAAGCTACATGCTAAATTGCAAACGCTCGTAATTTCGATATAAACTTTTTTAAATGTTTTCAACGGTCGTTCACCATTCCTTTTCAATAGACAATACTTTTTATTGTAACATAAATCTGCTTTTGAATAAGAAGCAGGAGCAATGGTTTTCACAATTAACATCCTAATGTTTTTGGTTCATCACCATATTAACAATTAAAAAAAGTGTACGAAAGGTTCCCCCTTCGTACACTTTCAATTATCCTCTTTCTCCACGATAACGAATAGATAAGCCTTTTAAAAACTTACGTGTAAAGTTATCGCCACACTCTTTGTAGTTACGGTGGCCTGGCTTACGCATAATTGCGCCTAACTCACCTTTTGAAACTGCGATTCCGCCGTCATCTAACACATCTAGCATTTGCTCTGTCGTTAACTGACAAGCGACTTTTAATTTTTTTAGTACCATGTTGTTCACATGATCTGGCTTTTCCTGCACGGGTGCAGCTTGGCCTTCTTTTTTCGGCATTGGTCCACGTTTAAATGTAATTAAACCGTTGAAGAATGCTTCAAGCTTTTTACCATTCAATTTAATTTGATCATAATCAGCTGGTATTTCTTCATCTTTTTCGATCGATTTCGTTAAAATTTTTGGCATTTCCTCAGGTGAAACATTTTCGCCACCTAGTTTAAAAATTTCAACCATTTCTCTATTTTTCAAATCAAGTGCATAGCGCACGCGGATTAAAATATCGTTATTATCCATTATAGCCTCCATCAATGTTTTGCTAAAGGCTATTATAACAGAGGTTTCGCTTTCAATGTTAGTTCGATTACTCACGTGTACAGCAATACCCTATAATCGGTCGGTTTCTTGACTTTCATTGATCGCTTGCTCGACAGCCTCATCACTATCTGCGTTACCAAGCGGACCTGTGCTTTTTGTATGTTGTAAGTTTTCACGTAACCTGCGACCATATTCCTCATCTGCTTGTTCTGCGTAACGAATCATCGTTTCTTGAATGGCTGGGGCGCATTTCGCTAAATCAGTCGTTAAATTTAAAATGAGGTCATCTTGCTCCCATTTCTCAAATTTACGATACGATTCACCAGCCTGCTTCGTATCATTTGTACGGTCAAGTGGGGCGCGTACTAAATTCCCTTCAATAAACGGTGTATACTCTTTTCCCGTTTGCTTTGCCTCTTTTAAGCCGCCTAATAATGAAGGCTCGTAATTGATATGCGGATTTTCATGTCCGTCTACTTTTAGTTGCATTTGTCCACCACGTTGATTTGTGGCAACTTGCTTTTTCGGTGCATTAATCGGTAGTTGCAAATAGTTCGCACCCACTCGGTAACGCTGCGTATCGGAATAGCTAAATGTACGCCCCTGCAGCATTTTATCATCAGAAAAATCAAGTCCGTCTACTAAGACGCCCGTACCAAATGCTACTTGTTCAACTTCAGTAAAATAATCGTCTGGATTTTTATTGAGCGTCATTTTACCAACCGCAAGCCATGGAAACTTATCTTCTGGCCACAACTTCGTATCATCAAGCGGGTCAAAATCAAGCTCTGGATGCTCGCCGTCCTCCATCATTTGCACAAATAGCTCCCATTCCGGGTAATCGCCCTCCTCAATTGCATCAAATAAATCTTGTGTCGCATGATTAAAGTTTTTCCCTTGAATGTCTTGTGCTTGCTGCTGTGTTAAATTACGAATCCCTTGCTTTGGCTCCCAGTGGTATTTAATGAGCACCGCCTTACCCGCTTCATTCACCCATTTGTACGTGTTCACACCAGAGCCTTGCATCATGCGGTAATTTGCGGGAATCCCCCACGGCGAATAAATGAGCGTTACCATATGAAAGCTTTCTGGTGAGGCCGCACAAAAGTCAAAAAAGCGCTCGGCATCTTGAATATTGGTTACTGGATCTGGCTTGAAGGCATGAATCATATCAGGAAACTTCATCGCATCGCGGATAAAGAAAATTTTTAAATTATTGCCGACTAAATCCCAATTGCCTTCCTCGGTATAAAATTTCACGGCAAATCCACGTGGATCACGCAATGTTTCTGGTGAATGCCCACCATGAATAACGCTTGAAAAACGAACAAATACGGGCGTTTTCTTGCCCTTCTTCTGAAATAGTTTGGCACGCGTATAGTCAGCAATTGACTTGTCACCAACTGTCCCGTACGCTTCAAAATAACCGTGCGCCCCAGCGCCTCTTGCATGTACCACGCGTTCAGGTATACGTTCGCGGTCAAAATGGCTTATTTTTTCAATAAAATCATAGTTTTCAAGTGTTGCAGGCCCACGCTTGCCAACAGAACGAATTTGTTGATTGTTCGTTATCGGGTGCCCTTGTCTGTTTGTTAATGTGTTTTCTTCCATTTAATCACTCCTTTCCCTAATGATTGGTAAATCAGACGGTTTTTATTCATTAAAAGTAGCCCTGATTTGCATCAGGGCTCCATCATTTATATGGTTTGCTGTGGACGCAGTGTATGCTTCAATACCTTCCCTGATGCATTACGCGGTAGTTGCTCTAAAAAGTCCACTTCATACGGCACTTTATATTTCGCTAGCTGCGTTAAACAATAATCAAGGACCTGTTTTTCAGTTAATTGCTCGCTGTCTTTTACAACGACAAAGGCTTTTGGTACTTCACCGTACACTTCGTGCGGGACACCAACAATCGCCGCTTCTAACACTTGTGGCATCTGATAAAGTACTTCTTCTACTTCTATCGGGTAAATATTTTCCCCACCTCGAATAATCATGTCCTTTTTACGATCGACAATATATAAGTAACCTTCTTCATCAAACCGACCTAAATCTCCTGAGTACAGCCAGCCATTACGAATTGTATGCGCGGTTTCTTCTGGCGCACGTAAATACCCCTTCATCACTTGCGGCCCTTTCACGCAAATTTCTCCTACTTCGCCAAGCGGTACAACTTCACCATTCGGATCAAGCAACTGAATTTCTGTTCGCGCTAATGGCTTCCCTACTGAACCAATTTTAATAAGCGCTGCATCATCGAGTAGCGAAGTTGCAGCAGGTGAATTTTCTGTTTGCCCATATAAATTTTGCACATTTACATTTGGGAATGCATCTTTTAAACGCTTTACCAGCTCATACGGCATTGGTGCCGCCCCGTAACAGAACAGGCGTAATTGCTCAAAATTGTACGTAGACAACTCCGGCTTATTTAGTAAAATTGTATACATCGCCGGTACACCAAAGAAAATTGTAGCCTTTGTTTCTACTATTTTTTTTAGTGTTTGCTCTGGTGAAAAGGCTTCTTCAACAATAACTGTGCCCCCTTTTAAGATGGTAGGTACCGCAAATACATGGCTCCCTGCACAGTGAAATAGCGGAGTACAAATAAACATACGATCCTTTTCATTCATATTCATCGAATCCGACCAAATTTGTGCGGTTTCTAAAATATTGCGATGACTGAGCATGACCCCTTTTGGTTTTCCTGTTGTACCCGATGTATACATAACAACTGCTGTATCCTCATTATCTAGCTGCGGCAATGTTGGAATGCTCTCCTCTTGTAGGATTGCCTCAATTTCAGTGAGTGAAAGTACATGCTCAAACGTATATGTAGTTGCATCAACGGTAGCTTGTAATTTTTCATCAAAAATTAACACTTTCGCCTCTGAGTGCCTAAATATAAAATCAATTTCAGGAGGAGCTAACTTTGTATTTACAGGCATGACCGTTAATCCTGCAAGTTGCACACCGTAATAAATGGCCATAAATAAATTTGAATTTAATGTAAACTGCGCGACAATATCATCTTTTTCAAAGCCTTTTTCTACAAGAAACTGGGCAATCTTTTGTGCTTTATCTACAAGCTCTTTGTATGTCCATACTTCATTTTCAAAAATAATTGCCTCTGCATTCGGTGTTGCCTGCGCTTGCTCAAGTAATACCTGTAAAACTGTCATCTAAAAATCCCCCTTTTCACATTCCGAACTATATTTTCTAAATTTTATCAATATTCAGTGCTTTAATGCAATATTTTCTATTTAATGATTATTTTCATTCTGTTAAAACAAATCCCTTTTGGACAAACTATTTAAGAAAAGCGCATTCGCGCCCTTTACGCGTAGAGACTTTCGAAGCGCCTCGAGCAGCTGGCGCGAATGCCTAGACACTTCTTTTTAAGAAAATTATTCGAAAGCGGGGATTTGAATGCCAATTATTGAGGTAAAATGTACGGTTGAAAATTGCTTTTTCCACAAAGTTGATGATATTTGTGGAGCGGAGAAAATTGAAATTAATACAAATTCGAAAGAGATGGCTACTGAATTTTCAGCTGACTTTGATGCACGTATTAAAAAAGAAGCCGCGCATTCAATGGACACTTGTTGTAAAACGTTTATTTCAAAAAAGGATAAAAAAACGAAGGCATAAGCCTTCGTTTTTTTATCACCTAACGTGGGCCATTGCGATCTAAATGAATGATGTCTGGAATTTGGTTAAGCACGAAATCATTGCTATCAACCGAAGCATTTTCACGTAATGGCTCTAAAGGAATTTCATCCACTGTGTGGACTTCTCGCGCTTTTTCAATCAATGCTTTCGCATCAGGAATTGAAAAGCCCAGCGTGTCATGTACGAGTTTTACTTTTTGATATTGCTTCATTACGCACCTCCTGTAAATAGTTTGTGTATTGAGGTGCACATTATGTAAAAAGAGATGCTGAGAAATTCTCAGCATCTCTTTTATATTCATCTTTATTTTGCTTCAACTGTTTGATTCAATTCAACCATTTGCTTTACTTCTTGCAATAACTTTTCCATTGTTTGTAATTCATCATCACTAATTTCAACAAGCTCTTCAAACATTTCAACAGACTCTTTTGAGATAAATGAAATCTCGTTCATCGCCACTTTAATTTGCTGAGAGCCCGATGATAATTCTTCCGCACTTGCTGAAGAATTGGTGTTATTATCTGCAATTACTTTTGTAATATCTACGATACGTTCAAACATTGTACCGATTTCATTAATTGTCGTATTTGTTTCAGCGAACTGCCCCATCCCTTGTTTCATTGAGGTTACAACATGATTTGTTTCTGACTGAATATTTTTAACGATATTTGAAACTTCTGCTGACGATTGGCCTGATTGCTCAGCTAATTTTCGCACTTCATCCGCTACAACTGCGAACCCTTTACCATGCTCACCTGCACGTGCTGCTTCAATCGCTGCGTTTAACGCCAATAAATTAATTTGATCAGAAATCCCTGTAATAACCTGAACAATTTTCCCAATTTCTTGTGAACGATCTCCAAGAATCTTAATCGCTTCAAAGGTTGTGCTAATTGTTTGATTAAATTGCCCCATTTTCTCCATCGAATCTTTTAGCTTGCCATTACCTTGCTCCGTTAATTGTAACGTTGTATTTGATTGCTCTGAAATTTCGTTGGCACGAATCGATAAATCTTCAATTGCCTGAGCCATATCTTCAATCGATACGGAACTTTCTTCTGTAGCAATAAGTTGTTTTTTTAGACCGCGCCCTACTTCGTCGATTGCAGCTCGAACGATATCAGCTTTTTCGGCTGCATATTCACCGTGTTCCTCTAGTATGTTGCCTTTTTCATTAATGTTCGCAACAAATGAACTAAAGCCCTCTTTCACGCCATCTGTTACTTTTAGAAATTCATTGAAGATCATTTGGTTCTCTGTATGCCCCGGAAGCTTTTGTATCGGTTCATTGGCTACTAATGATTTCATCTCATTAATAATTTGTTGATCATACCGATAATGACGTTTCAGCGAAAAATAGCGTACTGCAAAATAAATAGCGATTATTAAAATAATAACAAAACTTACTAACAATATTGTATTCACGTTCAATTTCTCCTTATGTATCTATTTTTAACTTAACGTTCGGATAAGCGATCTATAACTGTTCCAGGAAACTTCACACGACCTAGCGCATTACGCACCTGCACCATAGATATTTTTGATTTAGGATTAACAATGACAATGTCTTTGAAACCTAATGATGCATAAAACATTAGTGTTTCTCCTAGCTCTGCAGCAACCTTCGTTGGTAATGGTGATTGATAGGTAGCGTCTACAACAAACGTATAATTATTTTTGGAAACTTTTTTTATCGTCTCTTGTAAGTCAGCGATATACTCCTCAACTATATCTGGTTTTAAAAAGCCATGAATTTGTACATGCACTTCCTGTTTTGCTTCATAAATGCCCATATTGTATTTTTGTTTATCAACAACAATCATTTGTAAACTCCTTTACTTTTCATTTTTAGTATTTTATTATCAAACATATACATCTTAATAGTATAAATAGTTTGTTATATTTTGTCGAACTTAGTACTTTTTTCTTTATATATAAAAAACAATTATTAGGCATTTTAGATTAAATAATTGTAGATGATAGCATTTATAAGGTTTAAAATTTTCCGACACCTTTCCAATTTTTAAGGATAATAGATCCTAACAAATTCGTCGTAAATCAGTAAAAAGAACGTATTCCACTAAGAATACGTTCTTTTTTCGTAAAATTAGCTAAGTTAATTTTACACGTTCCTTAAACAGCACCACACCAATCACACCAATCACCGAAAAGATAACAGGGATTATAAAACCATAAGAATAGCCTTCCTCTATTTGACCTGAAGTCACCTGAAAGTAATCCAATACAAATCCAAAAATCACCGGTAGCAATACCGCACTTAGAAACCCACCCGTATTTGCGAAGCCTGATACAATACCTGATTCTTTTAACGGAAAGGATTGGCGAACACCCGCAAACGTTAACGCACTTGCCCCGTATCCAAAGCCAATAATAAAGAAAATGACAATTAGTAGGGATAGCGCTGGTTGGCCATTAAATAAGAGAAGCGAAAGCCAGCCAAGTAAAACCATGATTTGCACAACAAGATATGGTTTTTTTATCGTTTCTAACGAGCCTGCTATCCAACTAATTAACGGAGCGCCGATTAGCGCACCAACCAATCCAATCATAATGAGCTGACTCGCTTCAAGTCGTGTCATATCATACTGGTTCATGCCATAAGGGACTGCCCACGAACTAATAAATCCTACATAGCCCCCAACAACGCCAAAGTGACAAAAAAATAGTGCCCATGCTTGCCTGTTTGAAACGATTCTTTTTAATATCGTAAACGTCTTTTCACGCTGTATGTCATCATTCACTATTGGCGTATCCGCAAATAAACGTTTTGTATTTTTGACGAGTATGAAATAAAGAAGTAAGCCGCAAAAGCATAACAGAAGACCCAATGAAAAAAATGCAGCTCTCCAACCAAGTAATGTGATCCATGCGGAAAAAGGGACGGTTGCTACTAGGAAACCTAAACTCCCTGTCATCCCTGCAAATCCAACTAATCGTACAAATTCTTTTTGATGAAACCATCTGGCTAAAATGAGCATCATATTCACCCAGATGGTCGCGTCGCCAATTCCCGTAAGAATTCTAGAAAAAAACAGCACCCATTCATGCGTGCCCAAACTATAAAGTATCGTCCCCACACCAGTAAGCATAGCGCCAAAAATCAGAAAGGTATTCGGACCAAATCGATCTGCTAATGCGCCCATTGGAATTTGCAGACTCGTGTATACCAAAAATTGAATGCTCGCTAATAACCCAATCGTTGATGCTGTTACCTGAAAATCATTCATCAATTGGTCTGTAATCAATCCAGGGGCGGTTCGTTGACTTGCCATTAACAAATAGGTAAGTAATACAGAGCCAAATACAAGCCATCTGTACTTGCTATTTTGTTTATCCAGTAATCTCTACCCCTATTCATTTTTAATATGTATATATTAATTTCTGACAACAAAAACTGATTTTCATATTCATTTTTTTAATACATATAAATAACAGTAGACAGGTTTGATTGTATGATATTAGTTGCTAGCGGCTTTATGAGTGTATTTTGGATAACTAAAATTAAAGGGATGTGAAAATATACTTCAAATAAGTCCCGTTCAAATAAACACAGGGTGTATAAGTAAAGGGGATAAACAGATTGTGTATTATCCTCAAATAACTTTTTATGAAAATTATTTATGGGAAGCTCAAATGAATCATATTATTATCGAACAAGTAAAGGCACTTATCTCGTTACAAGTTGGAAATATGCCGACAACAGTAGAGGAAATGCTAGGGCTATATGAGATTAAAAACAATCAACGCCAAGTGCTAAGCTTATCTCTTTCTAATTACACATATCATAAGCAGGCAGCACATGGTATGACCTATATAAAATCCCTAACATTTGATTTAGAAAACAAACAGATTTGTCATTTGGAGGACTTATTTACACCTGGAAGTGACTATGTGCAACTAATTTCTAGTCTAGTAAAAAAGCAAATTCAGCAGCGTGATATCCCATTACTTAATAATGAGTTTACTGAAATTCAACCGAATCAAGATTTTTATATTGCGGATAAAGCACTCGTTATTTATTTTCAATTATATGAAATTACACCCTATGTCGTTGGGTTACCGATGTTTCCGATTTCTGTTTTTGATTTAATAAAAATTATAAATGAAAACGGTCCCCTCGGTAGAATGGCTGTTAATAATTAAAACCAATAATTATCCGTGGATTATAACAACTCCTTTTATTCCACTCCTCAAACTCAAACAAAGAAGCCCGTAACAGATGAAAATTCAATTTTTCTGGGCTTCCTTATTTTCAAAGTATTAATGCTCATCCATATGTGGTGGCTGAACTGGGTGAGTATTTTCAATAACGCGAATTGGGCGCATCATATCATGGTCTTCATGCTCAAGAAAGTGACAGTGCCATATATAGTCACCAACATGTTCTTTCCAATGCATAATTATTTTTGTTACTTTCCCAATATCCGCCTTTACAGTATCTTTCCACCCTTTTTCATATTCACGTGGTCCTTCTGGCTCCCCTATAAATTCTAATTTACCTTCAGCTACATAGAGGTCGACATTAAATGGTTGACGCTCAATAATTTTAAATTGGACTAGATGGATATGAATAGGATGATGAACAGGCGTAGTATTAATTAAATTCCATACTTCAATACTATCTAAGGCGGGCTTTTCTGTTGCAGGATCATGGTACATTTGATCGCCTAATAGAAGCATGAGTCTGCCATAACGGTCTAACGTACTAGTTAATGGCAGATTTCGAACAGTGTGTGCGTGATGCTCGTGTAAATCCATTTCGGGTTGCAAGAGTGTAGGGATTTGACTCGTATCTTCCCCTTTTAAAGGTAATGTAACTTTAAATTTCATAATTACGTTAGTATGTTCCTCAGAAAACTCTTCGTCATCATTCATTAACAAAATTTCTTCATTGGCAAATTTACTGAAATCAATAATCACATCTACACGCTCAGCGGGTGTTAATTCTACTGTGCTAATCTCAGTTGTAGCTGATAAAAACCCGCCATCTGTTCCTATTTGATTAATCTTTTCATTATTCGAAAGACGCAGTACGTAACTTCTACGGTTCGAACCATTTAGTATACGGAAGCGATATTTTCTAGGCTCGACATTTAAAAAAGGCCATAATTTTCCATTAACTAAAATTGTATTACCAACATAGCCTAATGTAATAGATGGATTCGGTAACGGAAGTTGGTCTGGTACAGGGAGAGGAAACGGTGGATCTAATTCAGTTGGGTAAAAAATAGAGCCATCTTCATTAAATGTTTTATCTTGAATCATAAGCGGAATTTCGTATTTCCCCTTTGGTAAATTTAGTCTTTCCTCAGAGGAATCACGAAGCAAATAAAAGCCTGCTAAGCCTGCACAAACATTTAATCGGGTAAGACCCATCGAATGATCATGATACCACATTGTCGTACCAGGCTGATGATTCGTATACGCATGCACTTCACGCTTAAACGTTGGACCAGTAGCAGCGTAGTCTTTTGTATACCATGCCTCTGGGTGTCCATCGCTTGCAGAATCTACATTTGCCCCATGTAAATGAACTACTGTTCGAACTTCAGGCGAATTAGAAGCTCCATGCAAACTGAAATCAATCGGTAAAAAATGTTTTTCAGGAAGTTTGTTCAAATATTTCACATAGGTCGTGTAATCTTTTTTTGCCTCAATTGTTGGACCAGGGACGATTCCGTCATAGCCCCACACATCTGAATATGGAAAGTTTCTATGAAATTGATGCTTTGCTTTCATCATTTTTATTTCATAATAAGTACCTGTATAATTTTTATTTACTCTTGAGATTGCAGTAGGAGGCTTTATTAGTTGATCTATAAACTTTGGGATTGTATCAGGATTTGCTGGGTTTATAGGCTGCTCTTTAAATTTCAAAATGCACACCTTTCTTTAATTTATTTGTTTAGTTTATTCATCCTTTATTCATGACGTTCATTTTGAAATTGGACGTACCAGCTGTTTACAACATTTATTTTGGAGGTATTAAATGACAAATTTTCATTCATTTCATGGAACTATCACCGGGATTACGGATTTCAATTCCGGTCAAGATGGCAATAAGAAAGGTTGTTATAAATTTTTCACGGTACAAAATGAATTAGGGATAACCGTAAACTTTGTAATTTCACCTTCAACTTATATTGTTGACCATGAAATGCTTGTGGTTGGCGATCACGTGACAGGCTATTATGACGGCAATGCACCTGCCATCCTTATTTACCCTCCGCAATTCCAGGCGCTTGTTATGGTAAAAGATAATTTAAACCAGAACATAAAAGTTGATTATTTTAATAACCAACTAGTAAGTAGTGATGGACAATTACAATTAAATTTATCTAGTAACACCCAACTATTATTAACAAACGGTCAACTCTTTACGGAATATCCAGGAAATCGAGATTTAATTGTATACTATGGACCTACTACAAGAAGTATTCCTGCTCAAACCACACCTTATCGAATTATTGTTTTATGTTAAACCGATTATTATTTAACCTTTTGGCGAATATCGACCCCTATGTACACCAAATGAATCGTAAATGCATATATTGCCAATCACATCTTAACTAATGCTTATTCATCTAGTTCATTTTGTTAAAATTAGAAAGAAGTAAATCAAGCGAAAAGCTTAGGCTGAAATAAAGTGAAACTTCAATCCGTGGGGGGTATTCCCCCACGGATTGTTAGCTTTCACCAAACGATAACTTTTAATTTCATTTTGATGTTCGTACAATCACTTAAATAATAAACATCGCTACAATCGTTGTCACAACTAACCCAATGACAACCGGTACAAGATTTCTCCGAGCAAGCTCAAATGGACTAACATTACAAATAGCCGCTGCAGGAATAAGTGCCCAAGGAATTAAGGTACCGCCTCCAACCCAAATCGCCGCAATTTGCCCCAGTGCCGTTAAGGTAGCCGTACCTTCTCCAATAGCCGTACCAAATAATCCTCCGATTGATCCTACTAATGAAATCCCCGAGAACCCAGATCCATCAAGTCCTGTAAGAGCCCCTACGCCTGTTAGGGTGACAACTGCAATTTCCGTTGTTAAAGGTACAAGGGCAGCCAATCCAACACCTAGATCATTGACAATTCCATGCGAGGCTTCGGGTAAATGATTGCCAATAATCGTAAAGAAGCCTGAATCACCTAAATAGAAGAAAGCGGCAATCGGGATGACTGGACCAAATACTCTAAATCCAAATTGAAATCCTTTAATAAAATAATTGGTTGATTGTTCTAACCCTTTCTTTTTATAGGCCGTTAAACAAAGTATCAGTAAAATAAATACCGAAGTCCCTCCAACTAGCGCTGTTGCATCTCCCCCTTGAAGATCAAACAATGCCATGGCGACAACATCTAATAAGAAGGCAATCGGGATTAATACGGCGAAAAACCTTTTCTGGCCCTTTGTTAATAAATCTTCTGTTTCCTCGTTCTCGATCCCATTATCATAGGTGCCAACTAGCTCAATATTGCCTTTTTTCATATCACGTTTTAATAAGTAGAATGCTACGATTGTTGTGACAAGCCCCATCGTAATCACAAGTGGGATACTTGCCATCACGACATCTCCTACTGGAATTCCCGCCGCATCTGCTGTTAGTTTTGGTGCGCCCTGTATGACAAAATCACTTGATAGTGCAATGCCGTGACCAAATAAGTTCATTGCCATCGCTACGCCCAGTGCAGGAAGTCCAGCCCGTATCGCAACGGGTAATAACACTGCACCAAGTAATGCAACAGCTGGCGAAGGCCAGAAAAACCAAGAAATAATCATCATTAATATCCCAATCGTCCAAAATCCAAGCGTAGGATTTTTTATGATTTTTGTAAACGGTGCAATCATCACTTCATTTATCCCCGTTTTGGTTAACACGCGGCTCATCGCAACGATAATAGAAATAATTAAAATAGTAGATAATAATTCCGTAATCGCATAGATAAAACTAGTAAATACACTACTAATAGAAGCGGTGAAATTTCCTGTTGCCACAATCGCGATAACAAAAATCCCTACTATGCTAATTAAGGTCGTATCCAAACGCCTTACCATAAAGAAAATAATGAGCACGATAAATAAAACGTATATCCAATGCAGCGCCGTTAATTCAATTGCCATGCACTAACTCATCTCCTTTGTATTTAGCATATGGAGTGCTGAGATAGATGGTGAGCGCCTAATTGTACTTAATATTTTTTTAGAATTTGATTCATTTGCCTAAGTTTCATCAAAATTAGTAAGATTCGTTGAAATTAGCAATTTCCTTTACCTAATCAAGTTCTAAACAGATGCATTTTTTCTTACAGTGTATAAAAGCATTAAAGGAGCGAACAAATGATTGTAGACGGTGTGTTCTCTGGCGGTGGTATTAAAGGTTTTGCTTATGTGGGAGCCATGCAGGTGCTTGAAGAACGCGGTATACAATTTAATCGCTTAGCCGGTACGAGTGCTGGTGCCATTTTAGCCACCTTTATCGCAGCAGGCTTTAATGCCAAGGAGCTAGAAGAAATTTTTGATGAGCTCAATTTGAAAGTGTTACTCGATCCACCGAAATTTTGGATTGGTATCCCCTTTCTCAAATGGATGAATCTCTATGTACATTTTGGAATGTATCGCGGAAAATCGTTAGAAAAATGGTTCTATCAAAAACTAGCCTCCAAAGGCATTTATTCATTTGGTGATTTGCCAAAAGGAAAATTAAAGCTCATTGCTTCTGATTTAACAAACGGTAAAATTATTGTACTGCCAGATGATTTAATGCATTATGGCATTAATGATCGCACCTTTCCGATTTCCCGCGCATTGCGTATGAGCTGCGGTCTCCCGTTTTTCTTTGAGCCTGTCTATTTAAAAAACGGTACGAGCGAAAGTGTGATTGTCGATGGTGGCGTTTTAAGCAATTTCCCTCTTTGGGTTTTTGACAACGGGCAAAAAACACGACCCGTTCTTGGCCTAAAACTAAGTAGTGCCAATGAAGAAATGGCCCCCTATGAAATCGACAATGCCATTCAGCTATTTGAAGCGTTGTTTGCAACCATGAAAAATGCCCATGACAACCGTTATATTGCACGAAGGCATGAAAAAAATATCATTTTTATTCCGGTAGAGAAATACAGCGCTACCCAATTTGATATTGATGAGGAAACCAAACAAAAACTAATATGCATCGGCAAAGAACGCACCGCGCAATTTTTAAAAACTTGGTCACCGATTTGGTAAGAAATTTTCTGAACATACCCACAAAAAGAGCGAATTCCCGTTAATGGGGTTCGTTCTTTTTTCATTAAGACGTGAATTTTTTATTTTAACTTGTCGAATCATGTATGAATTTCAAGGCATTAAGAAAAAATAGCCATTAGGACATTCTTTGAACAGGAGTTGTCAACATGAGCCGTTCTTCAAATGAACCAATTCATCTTGAAAAGAATTTGGAGATGAATGTAGAAACAATCAAAAAAACACTTGGAAATTCAGCAGATTTAATTGTTCGAAAAAGTAGCATTGGCATGATTGAAAATCAATTTGCCATGATGTATTTAAAAGGCCTAGTAGACGATGATCAAGTAAATAATAATATTTTAAGAATTCTTGAGTTAAACAAAAAGGATATTACAACGAATCTACTTGATGCAGTTTACGACGAAATGATTGCCCTAACGGAAATTAAAAAATCACCTGAACTTGATTCCATTATAAAAGCGCTATTAAACGGCGATACAGCTGTACTCCTAAGTGATGAGAATCAGGCGATCCTTTTAGGAACAAGTGGCGGTGAATTTCGCAGCATCGAGGAACCACAATCTGAATCGGTTATACGTGGGTCTAGATCAGGATTTGTCGAAAATCTAAAATTCAATCTTGCTCTTTTACGTCGCGAACTTAAAAATCCCAATCTTCGCATCGATTTTATGGAGATTGGGAAGCATTCCAATCAAAAGATGGCAATCTGCTATATCGAAGGACATGCCAAACCCGAGATTGTCGATGAGGTCGTTCGCCGACTAAAAACGGTTGATATTGATTTTTCCCCAGATTCGGGCTTTGTTGAACAGTGGATTGAAGACAGTAATTTATCGCCATTCCCGCAAATTCTTGATACAGAGCGACCAGATAGAGTTGCCTATAATTTGTTGAGGGGGAAGATTGGCATAATTGTAGAAGGTTCACCTTTTGCCCTGCTCATGCCGATTACCATTGGCGATTCTCTTAAAACCATTGAAGATTATAATCAGCGTTGGATGATCAGTACGATGCTTCGTCTTTTACGGTTCGTTTCTTTCTATATGACGCTGTTCTTACCAGCACTTTATGTGGCGCTCGTTTCCTATCATCCTGAATTAATTCCGACGCAGCTCCTATTTACAATTGCTGCTTCAAGAGAAGGTGTCCCCTTCCCTTCTTTAATAGAGGCGTTAATTATTGCGTTATTTTATGAAATTCTGCAGGAAGCTGGAACAAGACTCCCTAGGAAAATTGGCCAAACCATTGGAATTGTAGGCGGGATTGTGATTGGTGAAATTGCTGTACAAGCTGGGATCGTGACCCCTTTAATGGTTATTGCCATCTCGCTGACTGCAATTGCAGCATTTACGCTACCTAATTATAGTTTAGCGATTGGGCTAAGAGTCATGCGCTTCGGGGCCATCTTTGCTGCAACCATTCTCGGATTATATGGCATCATACTTGTGTTCATTATGATTCACATTCATTTAGCCAACCTAAAAAGCATTGGTATTCCTTATTCAGCACCCTTTGCACCTAACTATTTAGGGGATTTAAAAAATGTGATTATCCGTGCGCCCATCACGACCCTGACGAAGCAGCAAACACAACCCTTTTTAGAACCAGCGGAGGAAGTGGAGAAGACTAATGGAGGAAGTGGTACGTCATGAAAATGAACAAAGCGCCAGCGGAATTTATTAATGATAGAGACATTATGTTTGCCGTTGCCTCAAATATTATTAGTATTACCATTTTATTTTTACCACGCTATGTTGCGAACAATACGATTGCAGCAGATGGTTGGCTTACGATTTTATTAGGAGGCGTGATCGCGCTTATTTTAGGATGGTTCCTTGCAAAAATTGCAAGCGCATTTCCCAATCAGTCCTTTCTTTCCTTTGCCTCTTATTTAGTTTCAAAGCCCGTAGCGATTATTTTATGTATGGCTTTTATACTGCAATATGTTGTGATTTCCTCTTTTCAAATTAGAGAAATCGCCACATTATCTCATGAATATTTATTTGATCGTACACCGATAGAGGTCGTTTGTTTAGCGTTTCTACTTGTTGTTGTTTATGCAGCTAGCGGATCACGTGCTGCTATTTTCCGTCTGAATATTATGTTCTTTCCATTTGTTGTCGGTGGCCTAGTGTTACTTATTTTCTTTCCGCTTGGGGCAGTAAAACTTGAAAATTTGCTCCCTGTTTTTGAAACAGATTTAAAAGGGATTGTTCTTGGGACAACTTCTAGCTTACATGCCTTTTTAGGTTTTAGTATCGTGTTATTCTATATTTCACTTATCAAAAAACCACAACAAGCGACCAAGATGACGGTATTAGGTATTTTATGGCCCTTCTTCTTTTACATCATTATTTTTATTGTGTGTATTGGTGTTTTTGGAAATGAAACAACAAACAATCTCTACTATCCAGTTTTCGAGTTGTCAAAAAAGGTATCCAACCCAGGGAATTTTATTGAACGCTTTGATTCCATTTTATTTATTATTTGGACCATCATCGTATTTACAACGAGTTTGATCGCATTTGATATTGCGGTTTTGTTACTTACTTTGATTTTTAAAAATACGAAAAAAATGACCATCATTTTTATTTTATCCCCTATAATTTTTCTTTTAGCGATGCTGCCAACGAATTATATTGAAATCAATAAAATCATAAAGTATATGGCTTATACCGAAATTACATTTATCATTTTTGTCATATTACTTCTCGGTACGATGCTATTAATCAAAGGTGTGAAAACAAATGATCAAATATAAAGGCTATATTTTTTTGTTTTTAAGTTCACTACTCCTTTCTGCCTGCTGGGACAAAATCGAAGTAGAGGAACGGGGATTTGTTTCAGCGATTGCCATTGATTTAGCGAATAGTCGGAGTGCAATTGAAACTAATCAACAAGATCCACAGCAGCAAAAAAATGAAACGCCCTTACAACGAGATGAAAGAATCTTTAATCAAAACAAAGATGAAGATTATGGACTACATGAAAATAATAAATTCAAATTAACACAACAGCTGATTGTTCCCTCTGGCTTAAGTCAGGCTCAAAATAGTGGTGGGAATACCGTACCCGCTTTTCGAAATTTGTCTGAAACAGGCGATACGATTATTGAAATGAACCGCGATATGATTAAACAAGCTGGTCGTATCACCAATGTCACTCATTTAGATGTGGTTCTCTTCTCGAAAGCCGTTGCATCTGAGGAGGATTTATTTGCGGATTTAATGGATATTTTCCTTCGAGAAAAGGAAATGTTA
This sequence comes from Solibacillus sp. FSL H8-0523, assembly GCF_038051985.1. Classification (NCBI taxonomy): domain Bacteria; kingdom Bacillati; phylum Bacillota; class Bacilli; order Caryophanales; family Caryophanaceae; genus Solibacillus; species Solibacillus sp. FSL H8-0523. The sequence continues at coordinate 3,659,124 of NZ_CP150291.1, forward strand.
CGTAGCGTAAAAGTTGCCATTACAAAGGAGCATGCTGGTGATTTCTTATACATTGTCCCTGAAAACGAAAAAATTCCTAGTACGTATATCTCTAAATTATTGGAAAATAAATCGAATTTAGAAATTGCACAACCATTAACAGTCGGAGATGTGCAGGATTTACTTCTATCCAAAAAGAGTTTTGCTATCCCTGTATTAAACACCGTCAATGCAACAACGATTAATTATACGGGACTTTCCATTTACAATGATCCCCAAAAAAAGGTGGTCGGCATGTTAATCGGTGACCAAGCAAAAGGATTAAATTTCCTCAATTCGAAAGACCAAACAGGTACGATCAATCTAAAAATGAACAACCGCGATATTACGTTCGAAGTATTAAAGGTAAATCGAGAACTCTCATTAAAAAATAATAATAAAAATCAATTAAATTTCCAGTTTACAATTCATGTGGAAGCAGGCATTGCGGAACAATATGGCTCCCTTGATGTCATGACCGAGGAACATTATAAAGAGTTAAAAAAAGCGTTAGAAAAGGAGATTACCCGCATAACAAAACAGACAGTTTCTCTTTTACAAAAAGATGTACAAACTGATCTACTTGGCTTAAATACACATCTTTACAACTATCACTATCCTTTATGGTCAAAAGTTAAGGATGATTGGGAAACGGGTCAACACTATTTTTTAAAAAGCAACGTCACAACGGATGTTATTGTTACCATCGTAAAACCAGGGAATATCATTAAATCAAATTAAAAGGGAGGCTAGCCATGTGGAGTCTGTTAGTTGACCGTTTAACCGATGTCACAACACTCGTCTGTACCATTTTATCCTTTGCTATTCCATTTACCGTTTATCAAATTAACCGAGCCTTCCATAAAAACACGAATCCCCCCTGGAAAAGACGTCGTGACACTTAATTAACTAGAAAAACCCCCATAAACCACTTTTATGGGGGCTTGATTCACTTCGTATTCCCTTAAAACTGGTTAGCCTTCGCAGCACTTCTCAAGAGCTGATTATGGAGCGTAACCTCCGTTTGACCATTTACCTGAGATTTTTGATGCTTGACTTTTGTCCAGTTTTGGTGGATTTTTTGAGATTTTGGATCTAATTCGACCTTCTTGCCCATCACTTCCACCTCCTAAGTTTACAGTGAAATCTAAAATAGTATGTGTTGATTCGCTACTTTCATTCGTACTTGAAGGCAAATCGTTATTAATTACTTATCCGTCTCCTCCTTTATTTCTTCTTTTAGCTCTTCAATTTCATGTTTACGTCGTGCATTTTTTTCCCTAATGATTTCTCGATCGAGCCCGTCTAAAAATTCCTTCCCGATTTCTGCTTCCATAAAATTTCTTTCCGTATTTCTAACAATTTCCCGTATGCGATCCACTTTACTCGTTTTATTATCATGTTTCGGGTGCTTTGAATTCGACATGTTACCTCCTAATTTTTGCGCTAGTATAAAATTAGTATGAATTTTTCTGCAGATTATATGTGAACCAATTTCAAAAAATTTAAAATTCGATTCACCACTATTCACTAGCAAGCGCAGTAATAATGGCTCCGATTGCTTCTATCCACGCACCTATTGCATTCATTACGGTTCCTTCTTCGGTATCTGTATTCGCAAAAATTTGAATGACACTCCCAATTAATTGAATGATATTACCGGTATTTGCGATTGTTTCTAACAACGTCAAGTTGCCTGAGGTTTGAATAGTCATTCCCATTCCGACAACTTGAAGTAAATCCCCTTGTTGTTGTAAAAGCTCACCCGATTGTTCGTTGTTACTTAATATGCCAGCAACCACTGCGATGTTACCAATTGCTTGTAGCTGCTCTCCAGCAATATTTAATAAGCCTTCTTCCCCTTCTGCAGCAATAGCCGATCCCCCGGCTTCTAATATATTGCCGATGACATTAAAATCTGTAAGGGTTTGCTCGGTAAAAATTTGTGAAGGAGTACTGGCAATTGCTGTAACAATTGAACCAACCGCTTCAATCCAGTTCCCTGCAACAACAGCGACATTTGCGCTGTTTGTTTCATTTTGATTATTTAAAGGATGCTGTTTTCCGCGCCCAGTATGAGCCATCAATTGATCCCATTTATTAATTGATTTATCTTTTCCTTTACGGTTATTGCGGTTATTCGGGTTATAAAAACGCATCATTTCCCCACCCACTAATCTAAAAAAATCATCCTGCACTAGAATATGATTTTTTTACTAGTCGCCTTAGACTTATGAAATGAAACGCTTCCCTATAAATTGAGGATGAACCGTAAAAAAACCAGATAACAAAAGTAGCTTTTGTCATCTGGTCTGTTTTTATTCTACGTCTTGCTGCTTAAAGTTATCTAACAAAGCACGCACTTCTGTAGTTGATTTTGTATTCATTAATTGGTTACGTAATTCGCCAGCTCCGCGGAAGCCTTTTACGTAAATTTTGAAAAAGCGATGTAAGCCTGACATTGATCGTGGCAATTGGTCAGCGTATTTGTCTTGTAGATCTAATTGTAAGCGTAACAGGTCTAAAAGCTCTTCGCTTGTATGCTCTCTAGGCTCTTTTTCAAAGGCAAATGGGTTTTTGAAAATCCCACGCCCGATCATCACACCATCGACACCGTATTTCTCTACCAGCTCTAAGCCCATTTGACGGTCTAAAATATCACCATTAATCGTCAGCTTTGTATTCGGTGCAATTTCATCACGCAGCGCTTTGACTTCCGGAATCATCTCCCAGTGTGCATCGGCCACACTCATTTCTTTACGTGTACGTAAGTGAATCGATAGGTTGGCGATATCTTGTTTTAAAATATGCGTTAACCAATCCTTCCACTCATCTAACTCTTTAAAACCAAGTCGCGTTTTGACGCTGACTGGAATGCCACCTGCTTTCGCTGCTTGGATGAGCTCTGCTGCCACATCTGGTCGTAAAATCAGACCTGCACCTTTCCCTCTTCCTGCTACGTTTGGTACCGGACAACCCATATTTAAATCAATCCCTTTAAAGCCCATTTCCGCTAAATCAATACTCATCTTGCGGAAATTTTCCGGATTATCTCCCCAAATATGTGCAACAATCGGCTGCTCATCTTCTGTGAACATTAAACGGCCACGCACGCTTTCAATACCACTTGGATGGCAATAGCTTTCTGAATTTGTGAACTCTGTAAAATAAACATCCGGTGCGCCTGCTTCAGCGACAACATGACGGAACACACAGTCTGTTACATCTTCCATTGGTGCCAGCACAAAAAATGGTGTCGGCAAATCATTCCAAAAATTTTCTTTCATCTAATACTCGATCCTCTCATTACAATCTGTTATATGTGCTTAAATCATTAATTGTAAGCATAAATGCAATCATTTTTATAGTATAACCTAGCTTGCACAATTTTTCTTGTAACATGGACGAAAAAGAGAATAGGTTTACACCTATCCTCCAATGATCAATGGCTGATGCATTCTTTTCAGTGTGCCTAAAATACTCATCGCCGCTAAATAGCTTGTTTTCGGATTTTGAGGTAGCGGATTATTTTTGATTGTAAACGTCGCTTCTCCAAAATCTCCTGCAATCTCGACTTGATGGATGTTTTGTGTAATATGTGGATCGGCCACTAAACGTACCTTCGTTTCTTCAAAGCCTAGACTTGCTAATGCAAGAACAATCGATACATTCATGTTTTTTGGGAATTTGCGAATCGCCTCACGTGCAGTTCCTTCAAAAATCACTTTTTCTTCGTTAATTACTTCATCCATTAATGAACTTGCCGGCTTGCGCGTTGTTAAGTTAACCGATGTCACCGTTCCAAGTGCAGCTGCATTTTGTAGTAAATCCAAACCTCCAATAGCGCCTGATGGTAAATAGATTGCATGACGATGCTCTATTACTAGCGTATTTAGTTGTTGCAATAATTGCTCATCTGCCAGGGCTCCGATGCTAATTAAGACAACCGGTTTTCGTTCGAGAATTGCTGGCACGAGCTCTTGCACCGCTTCAATTGTCGCTGCTTCTACTACGAGATCAATGTTTGACGTTAGAAATGCCTCTAAATCTGTATAGAGCGTTACGCCAAACCTTTCTGTAAGCATTGTGTATTTTTCTTTATCGCGAACATAGACACTTTGAATACTAAGCCCTTTTTGCTCACGTTCGTTCAGCTCTTGTAACAAAAAATTTGCGATGGCTCCTGCGCCGATTAGACCGATGTTCATAAGATTGCTCCTTTAACTGTTTTATAAGATTATAGCATTGAATTTTCCAAGAGTGATTTATCGTTAAAAGTATAATAATTCCAATTCTTATCTTTCTCTGCGCTAGACTTTCTTATCATTATAAAAATCCCTCGTGATCATTTTGATCGCGAGGGATTTTTAATTAGCTACGTATGAAATTAATGCGAATATCCAAAGGCGGAGCTGTTACTGTTTTCGGTTAGCATCTAGTTAAGCAGTAATGTACCATTAGGCTCTGGTAACTCTGAAGCTGTAATCTGATTCATTTTGCAATAATGCTTGAAGAATTGTTGCGCTAGCTCTTTTTCCTGAGGATCCGTTTTCAATGAAATGATGGTACGTAACATTTGTGCCATCCATACATTATCAAAATAACGGTATTTCCCTGAATTCCAAGATACTTTTTCTGGCGATTTTTTATTCGTATAATATTCCCAGAAAACTAACTGATCTGATTCCTCTTTTGTTAGAGAAAGTCTGTATTTAGAATGTGCCGGAATCTCCCCATCTTCACAAAGCTTACCGATAAAGTCTTCATGTACCATGTAGACACCTAAAATACGTCGGTCTTTTTCAGACACGCCTGCATCTCTAGCTGTTAACAGGATCGCACTATTTTGGTGCAAACGAGTCGGCTTGTTTGGTTTGCCTTTGTTATTACCGTTTTTGATTACACCCGAAGAAACTTTCCATTCTTCTATAGAACTTGTTTGTTCTTCTGTGTCACACCAAAATACCATTTGTGATTCCGGGTGAAGTTTGTGATGCTTCATTAGCTTTTCATGTTCCCAGCGAAGTAGTAGGTTTTTACGTTGACGTTTCTTTTCCTCTTCCTTCTGCCATTGATCTGCTTTTCGTTCAATTTCTTTTTCTTCAATAATACCTTCAAGTGACTTAGCATCGTCTATATCATGTAGCTTTAAATGCTTGCCAAATACATCCGGATAAACAAATAATTTGTTTTCCGTTGCAAAATTTATTTCAATACTCGACTCATTATGCTTAACAATACTACCTGTACCAAAAACCTTGTGTGTAACTTTTTTATTGATGAGATTCATCATTTAGTCCTCCTTGTGAAGTGAAAATCCAATAACTAGATTTCCGATTCGATTAACTTACTGCAAAAGCTCACGCAACTGTTTGACTTATTCTGGATTTAAAATAGGGTATAAAAAAACGTATTCCAATTCTATCTGCAAAAAGGTACAGCGGAATTCGAATACGAGGTAAAACGATTATAAATATATTATAACATTTTTTAATCGAATAAACAAACTTATTATTGACAACATAATTCAATGAAGGTAAAATGAAATATTTATTCTTTGTTATCACTTGAAATAACGTGCTTTATAAACTACATTCACTCCTTTGCTTTTCCAATATTAGATGCTTTATTTTCCCCAACTTACCCAATTTTCATTCACCCCATAATTTGGTTTAATGTGTAATTTTATTAATTTCTTAATCGCGCTTAACAATACTAAAAGCAGGCTGTTTTAGAATTTCTAAAATGCCTGCTTTTTTAATGCTTGTGGATGAAGTATTGGCTTACTTCGTTTCATTTCCTAGTTTTCTATCCCCGCGATACCAAAACATCCCGGCCCCGCATGGGTAGAAATCGTGGGACCTGCTTGTATCCAGTTTATCTTTTCAAAGCCCTGTTCCTTTGCACGCTGCGTCATTCTTATCTTAATCCCTTCATCCAGTCCGATTGAATAAATCAAATAGAGCTGTTTTCGATTAATGTCGTATTGCTTTAAGTAATCGCGCATCAGCTTTTCTGCAACATGGCTCATATTGCCTCGATATTTTTTAGTTGAGACAAGCTTACCTTTTTTTAATTCGATACAGGGCTTTATCTTTAATAACGATCCTCCAATAAAAGCCATATTACTAACTCGCCCGCCTGCTCGTAGAAAGTCTAAACTGTTCGGAACGAAAGCAAGCCTAGTTTTCGGAATCACAGATTGTATTTGTTCTATTAAATAGCTAGGCTCAATGAAAGGATCTGCCTCAAGCAACGTGACAGCCTCCCTCACAATTGCCGCTAAGCCACCTGTAACGTTGAGCGTATCAATTAAGAACAGATTGTCAAACGCCTCTGCTGCAATTAACGCACTTTGAAACGAGGCCGATGCTTTTGACGTATAGCCAAGGTGGATAATGACACTCTCCGGAAAATCTGCTCTAATTTTTGAAAATAAATTGTGATACTCCTGCACATTGGTAGCTGTGGTAGATGGGATTCTTTTCGTGCGATGATAATAATCAAACACTTCCGCTACCGATAGCTCACTCTCTAAATAATCCTTCCCGCCCATGACGACATGCATTGGTATGATTTGAATTGGATAGTTTTCAAGCAGGTCTTTCGGTAAATCTGCTACACTCTCTGTCGATAAAATAATCCTTTTCATTGCCCATTCCTTCCAGCTAAAGTAGCAATTTCTACGTACATATTAATTTACTTTATATGCAGGAAATTGCGAGAATATCCATGACACTAGCTAGAAGCATATTTGAAGGAATTAATTTTATTTTTTCAACCAAATTGTATGGCATATATATAACTACACATTTGCTGATGACTATAGAAAATGCTTGGCTCTATTTGAACCAAGCATTTTCTATCTGTTTCACTCGCTTTTAAACAGGAGTGAAGAGGTATTTCATGTTAGCTTGGGCTATTACGATCTAAATGCATACTGCCTGGTACTTCATTTATCTTATAGGTGCTGCTGTCTACCTCTAAGTTTTCATGTAATGGCTTGTGTGGCATTTCTTCGACCGCTTGTACGTCAGATTTTTGGGCAAGTAACGCTTTCACGTCGTTGTAAGAAAGACCTGACGCTGCATTTAATCTCTTCACTTCATCAATATTTGTCCCAGCTTCTGTATACTTTTTCTGTTCCATTTACACACCTCCGTTTGAATTAGCATGCTCGATGTCACTCCGTTTATGTAAAATGAATGACCCTACAGTGTACCTCTAATAAAATCAACCAAATCATAGTGACTGCATAAAATAGATTTAAAAAGGATGATGGCTATAATGATATTGTCAGTGACAAGAACTTGTATCCAACCTCATGATGGTGACATAAAAAACGACTCGGATATTGACCGTTGGGAAAATGATGGCGGTAGAAGCGTTACGGAGAAGTCCAATTTCAATCGAATTTCTCCGCGCAGTACGTAGGTTTGCTTAAAAACGTTCCATCGTTAAATCCGTATTGACGGAAACCGCGGCTTTATTCCCCTTTGCAGCAGAAATCAATAATGAGGTTGGTTTGGATTTTTCTGTTTCTCCAGCAATATAGATATTCTTTTGTGTAGTCCTACCAACACCATCTGTTATGACCTTTCCGTTTTCATGTAATTCACAGCCAAGCTTTTCCGCAAATTGATTGGGGCGGTAATAGGACGGTGCAACAAACCCGCCTGACCGTATAATCGTTTCGCCAGTTACAAATTCAATTTTTTGAAGGTACCCGTCCTTACCTATTAGATTTTTTATTGCTTCACTTCTAACTTTTATCTTACGTTTTTGTAGTGTAGCCGCGCCTTCTTCTGATAACGGAACGCCATTCGTTAGCACAACTAAGTCGCGCGACCAGTTGTAAATTAATTGAGCGAGATGTAATGCATGCTCTTCTTTTTCTGCAATGACGACTAATGGCTTATCCCTTTGCTCCCAGCCATCACAATATGGACAACTAAATAAACTTTTCCCGTAAAACTCCCTTATGCTTGGTAAAGAAAATTCTTCTTGAATGCCGTAAGCCAATATAATCTTTTCCGCAACATATTCCTGATTGTTAGACGCTTTGACAATAAAACGATCATTACTTTGATTCTTGATTATTTCAATCACTGTTGCTTGAACATAAGTAATCGACGGGTAATTCGCCAACTCTTTTAACCCGAGTTCTTTTAGCTCTTGCGGCTTTATTCCATCTCGCGTAATAAATCCATGTGCTTCTTGTGTTACACGGTTGCGATTCGTTTTATCATCAAATAATGCAATTGTTCTCCTAGCTCTGCCTAGCGTTAAACTCGCGCTCAATCCAGCTGGACCTCCACCGATTACGATACAATCAAGGACATTCATATTGTCCCTCCCTATTATGGTCATAAAAAAAAGACCAAATTATCTTATGGATAAAATGGTCTTTTTCATAAAGAATTATTCTGTTTTACCTCAATTAAGCAATCAATTTTCTATGCCCGCAATGCCAAAGCCTCCAGGTCCCGCGTGTGTTGAAATCATGGCGCCCGCTTGCATCCATGTGACTTTTTCAAAGCCCGCTTCCTTTGCAACTTCCTCCATGCGTTCCTTAATGCTTTCAGCAAGGCCAATCGAATAGATTAAATACAGCTGTTGCCGATTAATATTATACTGGCTTAAATAATCGCGCATTAGTTTTTCCGCAACGACGCTCATGTTGCCGCGATATTTCGTAGTAGAAACAAGCTTGCCTTCTTTTAATTCGATACAAGGCTTAATTTTTAATAACGCCCCACCAATATAAGCGATATTACTTACGCGTCCACCCGCTTTTAAAAAATCTAAACTGCCTGGTAGGAATGCGAGCCTTGTTTTCGGAACAATAGCTTCTATTTTTTCAATGAATTGAACAGGTTCAATAGCTGGCTCCTGCTCTAAGAGATTGGCCGCATACAGGACAACTGCTGCTAATCCACCGGTTACATTCAATGTATCAATTAAATACAGGTTCTCAAAATCCTCCGATGCAATGAGCGCACTTTGAAACGATGCGGATGCTTTTGACGTATACCCAATGTGAACAATGATACTGTCCGGAAAATCCACTCGAATTTGCTTGAACAATGCCTGATATTCATGTTCATTCGTTGCTGCTGTCGATGGTATTTTCTTCGTACGACGATGATAATCAAATACTTCCTCTACAGAGAGCTCACCGTCTAAATAGTCTTTCCCCTCCATAATAACGTGCATTGGTACAACTTGAATTTGATGTTTTTCAACAAGCTCTTTCGGTAAATCCGCGCCACTTTCTGTCGATAAAATAATTCTTGTCATTGTACACTCCCCCAATTGCCGCAACTACTCCCGCGTATTTAATTTAAATATACACTATAAGAGGCGGTACTGAGTTAAGAAATCAGAAAAATCTTTCGGAATGTAGTTTCATTTTTTAAAATTTGGTACAAAAACAAAAAGCACAATTCTTGGCTCGTAATTGTGCCTCTTTTTATAAGTCAGAAATCATTCCGCCATCCACTACAAATTGACTTCCAGTTGAATAACTCGAATTATCCGATGCTAGGTAGACAACTAAATTTGATATTTCTTCTACATCTGCTCTTCTTCTTAGAGGAATATCTTGTTCAAGTTGCTTCAGATATGCTTCAACATCTGGTTGGTCAGCCATAGGTGTTTTCACAATTCCAGGATGTACAGAATTTACACGAATATTATATTGCCCAAGCTCGGCGGCAGCACCTTTAGTCATACCCGTTACAGCATGTTTAGAGGCACTATAAGCAATAGCGGTTGGAGCACTTACTAAACCATCTACAGATGAAATATTCACAATAGAGCCTACACCTGCTTTTTTCATAGAAGGAAGCACTTTTTGCATTCCTAAAAACACGCCAAGCTCATCTACTTTAAACGTTAATTCGAAGTCTTTTACAGTTAGTTCTTCCAATGTTTTAAAGATACCGATTCCTGCGTTGTTGACTAACACGTTGATAGGGCCAAATGTTTCTTCAGTTTTTGCTACAACTTCTAGCCAGTTTTCTTCACTAGCAACATCTAATTTAAGAGCGATTGTGTTTGTTCCTATTTCTTTAGCTAGTTTTTGTGCACCTTCAAAGTTAAGATCTGTAATCGCTACTTTTGCGCCTTCTTCCACAAATTTACGAACATGCATCGCACCCATTCCTTGTGCTGCCCCAGTAATGATTGCTACTTTACCATCCAATATACCCATAGCTTTTCCTCCAATGTTAAATAAAATTTGCTTAATCTTTCACGACTATTATTTGTCACTGGAATCTTTTCATCCATCCGATTTTGAAGTCACTTTATCGGCGCAAAAACAAAGAGAAACTACATCGTTCTCTTTACATTTTCAATAACAATTTTGCTACGAGGGATGCTTGGAATATTCACCATACTATAACTTACATCTTGCTCAGGGATGTCATATGTGATTTCATTCAAAAGGAAATCCAGACTCACTTTCATAATTTCAATCGTTACCCATTCCCCTGCACAGCGATGCCCTCCAAAATAATCCCCTCCCCCTTGAGGTATAAACCCAAACGGACTTTCTTGCCAATTGACGAAGCGAGCAGGGTTGAACACATCCGGATTACCCCAAATTTTCGAATCATGATTGGTACCATAAAGGTCTAACAGCGTTAAGGTACCTTTTTCGAATTGATAGCCATTCCAAGTAAAGTCTTTCTTCACCAAGGCTGTGACAAATGGGAAAAACGGATAAAAACGACGAACTTCCTGAATAAACATTTCCGCGTATTTTTCATCGCCAGCTTGGAGCTTCTTTCTTTCCTCCGGATAATGATGCAATGCTAACGTAATAAAATTGATGAAAACTGCAATTGCCACAATCGGTCGTATAATATTGATGACTTCCACTGCAGCAACTTCTGTCTCAAGTAGATTCCCATCTAGTTCACGATGCCCGGAAAATCGATATAAGGCTGTATTTTCAGGAGGCGTGATTGTTTCTTGTCGAACGTGCTCAATGAGTTCTTGCATCCATTTTTCAGCATGATTCCGCGCATTTCTACCCATCCAATGCGTTGGTCCGATAGCTCCTGCTGACTCGAACATTGCACTAAAGTAATTTGTTAAATTCTTTGTCTCACTTGCTTGAACAGGTACTCCCGCCCACTCACAAGCTGTCCGGAATAAAATCTCCTTAGCTTCCTCATATAGAATAACCTGATCTGCCTTTTCCCATTTTGTCGTTGCTAACGCCCACTGTTTTTTTGTGATATCCGTTAGCCTGGTCAGTTCCTCATGCGACATAATGGACATAAACATTTCCTTACGATGTTGATGTTCTTGCCCATCTAATGCCTGTACACCATTCTTACCAAACAATGTTTGAACGACACGATTTGGTGCGGCATCTTTCCTTTTGAAGTTCTCCACATCATAAAAAAGTTCTGCCGCCTCTTTCCCTCCCATACAAATTGCTTTCTTTCCAAGCAACCGGGTTTCGAAAATATCGGAATTAAAACTGCGACGTTTATTCAAAATATAAAGATAGCCTTCTCTAATCAAACTTACACTATGGTCTATTCCTTCTTCTTTCGGCATTTTACCTGCATTTGACATAGAATCAACTCCGTTTTTTTGGACTGGTTCTATTATTTCTCATGCATTCCTTATTTATTCTTTTGATTTGGGGGAACGCTGGAATAGGTCCTTTTATTAAAGGCATAAAATTTTAACCGCACACATCATAAATTCCCCTTCTTTAAACAAGCTAATATTAAATACGAAAAGAAGGTGATGCCATATGAATAAACCTTTTATGCCTCAACTCGTTTATTTTGAACCTAAAGCATTGGAGTATCCATTAGGTATAGAACTGAAGGAAAAATTTGAAGGATTGGGTATCGAAATTCGCTATACGACCTCACATAATCAGATTCGAGATTTACCTGGAGACAATGATTTACAAAAGTATCGCATTGCAAAGTCTACGCTCGTTGTGGGCATTCGCAAGACACTGAAGTTTGACACCTCCAAGCCATCCGCAGAATATGCCATTCCACTTGCAACAGGGTGTATGGGACATTGTCATTATTGTTATTTGCAAACAACGATGGGGAGTAAACCGTACCTTCGTACATATGTGAATGTCGATGAAATTTTTGAAGCGGCAGATCACTATATCGAGGAACGGGCTCCCGAGATTACGCGATTTGAAGCGGCTTGTACATCTGATATCGTTGGCATCGACCACTTAACGCATTCATTAAAAAGAGCCATTGAACATTTTGGCCAAACGGAGTTAGGTAGGTTACGATTTGTAACAAAATTTCATCACGTCGATCACTTACTCGATGCAAAGCATAACGGGCACACCAGATTTCGATTTAGTATCAATGCAGATTATGTCATTAAACACTTTGAACCCGGTACTTCCCCACTTGCGAAACGTATTGAAGCAGCAGGGAAAGTAGCAAGAGCAGGTTATCCGCTTGGGTTTATCGTGGCACCGATTTACCTTCATGAAGGATGGCAGGAAGGATACTATCATATGTTTGAACGTCTTGATGCAGAGCTACCGCGAGACGCACGAAACGATATTACGTTTGAATTCATTCAGCACCGATTTACAAAGGCAGCAAAAAATGTCATTGAGAAAAACTATCCAAAGACCAAATTAGAATTAGATGAATCTACAAGGCGTATTAAGTGGGGAAAGTATGGAATCGGGAAATATATTTATCAAAAAAATGAAGAGGATGCAATAAAGGAACAGTTACACAGCTATATGGAAACATTCTTTCCGCATGCGAAACTTGAATACTTCACATAACAATGACTGACTTCTGTCGTTGGAGAAATGATGGTGGTATCAATTTCCTTAAACAAAATAGAATTAAACAAATAGGAGAATGCTTATGGCTATTTGTCCGTTATGTAATGCACTACAAAAACTGAATAAAAATTGTCCAAAGTGCCATATTCAATTGAATGATAATGGGAAGGTCTCTGATTTCCTTGATGCGTATGGTCATTATAACGATGAAGAAACGAATAAAATGGGAGACGGCTACCCAAATACAGCGAAAGATCAAATTTGTCCTCATTTAATGGTTTGTGATGAATGTGGCTATGATCAAGTTGTGTTTATACAGGAACAGTAGTCATTGACATGTAGCATTGATGATTTTTGACTGAGAGCTTTATTATTAAATTAGTCTCAAATAACAGACAGAAAAGATTGCCTCTTTGCAACTCTTTTCTGTCTGTTATATTTATTAATTTAACTTAAGCATCCTCCAATAATCAAGAGAAAAAACGGGTAGTGCGGCAACACATAGGATGAATGAGGTTATATTAAGCAGATGAAATGGAAAAGGTAATAGTATCGTTTTTTTAAGTAAAGAGGCCGAGGAAAGTGGTGGAAGGATGCTTGAATTTCTGAAAGATCTATTCATTGTCTTAGTAAGAATATTAACTATTTTACCCTTGCTACTATTTATCACCCTATTTATGGGGAAACGTGCAATTGGAGAAATACCTGTATTTTACTTTTTAATCGTTATCATACTTGGGGCAGTTGTTGGTGCTGATATTGCTGACCCTAACATTGAACATTTCCCGACTATTATGGCTATAATTTTCATCGGAGTTTTCCAAAGAGTTATTGCAAACTGGAAAATAGCTAATAGAAAAGTAGGGAAATTATTAACACTCGAACCAACTGTTGTTATTCAGGATGGGAAATTTATTGATAAAAATCTAAAAAAAATTCGTTATTCGATTGATAATATTCTTCAAATGCTTAGAGAAAAGAATGTATTTGATATTAGTGAAGTAGAAACTGCAATTATTGAAGGGAACGGTGCTTTAAGCGTACTAAAGAAACCACAAAAAAATTCAGTAACGCGAGAAGATCTGAACATTGTAAACACAACATCTTTAATTTCCTTTCCTGTTATTATAGAAGGAACGATTTACTCAGACGTGCTAAGGAATGTTAATTTAAATGAAGCATGGTTAATACAGCAATTAGCTGATCAAGGCGTTCATGATATAAACAGTGTTTTTTTTGCCTCTATAAATCGTAATCTGGAACTACATGTTTCTTTAAAAAATGAAAATAATATAAACATTCCGCCTATAAAACACTGATCCAGATAAGATTTAATTACTTAATAAAAGGAGCTTCAATATGAAAAAGTACAAAGAAATACATTTTGGATTATTGGTTTTAATGGGAATTTTACTAGCTGGATGTAATACTCAGCAAGATGTGGCAAACGAACCGAATGATATCAAACAAAGTGTATACAAGGATGATCATGTACCCGCAGAGGAATTACCGAATAATGATTTAGAGCAAAATTTAAAGGGAATTTATTCAGAAAAACTGAGCAAGGCAAAACAACAAGCTGAAGCACTCCAAGCGGAAGATGATACAACAGTAGGATTGAGGGAAATGGAAAGTGATCGTTTGAACATTTGGGATGAGTTATTAAACGAAATTTATGGTGATTTAAAAGAAATACTTTCGGAAGATGATATGGACGTGTTGCGTACCGAGCAACGTGATTGGATTAACGAGAGAGACAGTCAAGCACTAGCAGCCTCGCTTGAATACGAGGGCGGTACAATGGAACCTTTAGTATATATCGCTGTACTCGCTAATGTAACAGAACAACGCTGCTATGAACTAGTTGAAAATTATATCAAATAATTTGAATTACATATCGCCAACCTTAATTTGCGACAGCGTTTTATTTTGTATTAGTCTACTAAGTAAAACGCTGCAATTGCTTCATACTTTGGTGTGTTTTCTAGATTCGATTTATACAGGACAATTTCATTTACTTGAAAAGATAAGGCCTGTTCTCCAAAAGGGTTATGTGCCACTAAATCGTCTATTTTAAATTCTTCACTTCCGCCCCATTTCCGCGCCAATGTGATATGAGGATGATACGGACGTGTTTCTAAAGAGAATCCTGCTTCAAGACATGTGTCATGGACAATCGCTTGAAGTTGAAATAACGGCTTCACTTCATTCACAGAAGCCCAAAAGATGCGCGGAGATTTTTGAGAACCAAACACATTCAGTCCTTCAATCTCCATCCTAAAAGCTTGTTGTTTACTAACGGCGTCGCCCACTAATTGAATAATGGATGGCAATTGTTGTGGGTTTACTGAACCAAGAAAAGCAAGGGTGATATGATAATCATGTAAATCCACCCAACGTTTAAATTGGAAGATTGGTTTAACGTGCGTCAGTTCATCGTGAATAGTTTGTTTAATATTATCGGGAATACGTACTGCCCAAAAATAATGGGGCGCTCTCTCCATATGCCTTCACCTCTTTTATAGAATTGGTAAATATTCATTATTAGATACGTAGTGATTTAAAAGAAATAATTGGTAGAACTCTAAATAACTGATATTCGCCGCCAATTTAAATAATCCCGTACATAACATATAAGCAAAAATAAATAGGAGGCATATAGGATGTCGTTACTACCTGATGATTCATTTAAACAATTATCGAATGTAAGAAAAGAATTTGACAGGATGTTTTCAGCTTTTCCTTTTGATTTTAGTTTTTTTGACAATATGCTTGATAAATTTGGCGGCATGACAATCAATGTGCATGAAACAGCAACGGAAGTCATCGCTACTTGCGGTATTCCTGGTTTAGAAAAAGACGACGATATTCAGATCAATGTTAACCAAAATATGTTAAGCATTAGAGGTTCCATCAATACAACAACGGAAATAAAAGAAGGAAACATGTTTAGACAAGAACGCTATACGGGTGGTTTCCAACGTTCTATCTTCCTACCAAGTCCTGTTTCTAGCGACGGTGTGAAAGCCACTTATAGAAATGGTGTGCTTGAAGTAAGGATGCAAAAAACGGCAAAAAATAACGTACAAAATATTGATATAGATTTTTATTAACATGCTATTAAATGCACATCAACAAACTTGCCGGGGTTGGCTAGGTTCTACCATAGCAGAACCTAGCCTTTTTATTTATCTTCAAACAGTTTTTTCTCCAACTTGCTGAACATTAACCCCGCTTTTATTCATTTTCCCATTGCTGTCGCCATTCCTCGACCTTATTAAATGCACCGGGTATAAAAACAATTCAGATAATTAACTACAATTCAAAAACCACAAACAAAAAGCTGCATCAAAACCCATTGCTTTCTAAATATTAAGCTTCAAAGGGATATGTAAGTTGCACAATTTTCACAAACATAGATGCCTCTGAGTATGCTAGTAAAAGAGCCTAATTTTTGTATTCATCCACTAAATGAGGAATAGAAAGGAATGATTGAAAAGTGTATCCTTATTACACAAATGGTTTTTTCGCATATCCACTAAGTGCTTCCTATCCGCAACCATACTCTCAATATACTGCACCTCTTCGGCATTTTTTGACTCAACAACAAAGCTACCTTGATCAGCGTTGTATAAGTAAGGCAGAGTCTGATTATTTAGCGATGAATCGATTACTATGGATGGAACATGTCAACTGGACTAGGATGACGATTATCAGCATTGTGTTCCAGTTACCTGATTTACCATTTGTACAGCAACGTCTCTTACAAAATGCGACCGATTTAGGCAATTGTCTACGCCCTTTTTATGGAGACCAAATTGCTGATCATTATGCCAAACTAATTCAAGAACACCTAGTGATTGCTGCCGAACTCGTAACAGCAGCTGTAAAAGGAGATACAAACACAGTGAATACCAAAGAGAAAGAATGGTATAAAAATGCTGATGACATTGTTTTATTTTTGAGCAATATAAATCCATACTTAAAAAAAGACGCTCTACAGAAAATGTTTTATAAACATTTAGAGTTAACTAAAAATGAAGCCGTGACAATGATTCAAAAAAACTATAAAGCCGATATTGAAGTTTTTGATGAAATTGAAGCAGAGGCATTGGCTATGTCGGATATGATTGCATATGCAATTGTCATGCAATTTTTTGGTTGGTTTAGGTGTCCACACATCTGTTACAATTAATTAGAATACAATTATGTTGATTAAATTTACCACAAAAAAACGAATCCCTTCGTAGGATTCGTTTTTCATTTAGTAAACTAACTCCAACCACCCGATAGCTTTACAATGTGGTGAGTATGCGGTAACACATAAGGTTGGTAGGTTTATGTGCAATGCTTGGCTATGTTAAACCAAGCCTCCCCGTTAGTTTTACAATTAAGGATATTAAATTCACTAATCGTTATTTTTAACTATATTCTTAATCCCAATATACGTTGCATAAAAATAGCCACCATATATTATTGCAAGGAATAAAGCACAGACTATTATACTTTGGTATTGAAAACCAAAATATTGGTCAACTACGCTTATACCAACGATTGAATGAAGAATTGCTAGACCTAAAGGGGCCATAAAATAGATTAAGGTTTGGCTCAATATGGCTTTGTTGATTAATTTTTCAGTGACACCAATTTTCTTTAGAGACTTATATCGTTCCAAGCTATCGCTTGCTTCAGATAACTGTTGCAATGCTAAAACTGCCGCGCTCGTGATGATAAATATAATTCCTAAAAATAGACCCAGAAATACAAATAATGCTGTTGCACCGTTATTTCTCTCTAGCATTTGGTTCCAGGTACGCCCATACGGTGAAGCCGAAGAGACATCTATATATTGATTTTCTTTAAATTCATTAAATAGGTTTACAAACTTCTCTTCAGATTCATCGTGATATTTATCTTCATATGATACATTAAGGCCTGTCACCTCTAGTTGTAAACTTCCATTGAAGTTATCAGGAAGGATAAGATAAAATAACTGATTGGGAACAGCAATATTTACAGTTTCCTTAATAGGAGCTTCGTTTTTGATAGTATACTCATTACCCTCAATATGGATAATGTCTTCTCTTCCTATATCGTTAGAAAAAACATCATCTTTCCCCTCGGAGTTTGTTACAACTAAAACCTCATTTCCCTTTAAATTAATAGCGTCTCGTTCCCTAAGTTTTCTTATTGCATTATAATCCGAAATTTTCATAGCAGATATTGGTTGCACATTATAATAAAAACCTTCCTCTAATAAAGCAATTTTCTCCTGCTCAGTAAAATAGTTCGACAATAAGTTCTCAGACGTAATATCTAGTGAATATTCACGATAAAAGGCATGCTGTTCATAAGGTTCGAATGTAAAGTTTATTGTATTTAAAAATTCTTCGATATCATTGTCCTTAGGATTTTCATCTTCGGAGTTAGCATAGATTACTGCTGAAGCATCAAAAGTTTTAGTATCTTTCACGATACTTCCTTTTAAATCAAACGCTGTAAATAACATTGAAATTGTTAAAAAAAGCATAAGACAGATAACAGTCATAGACAAGAAGTTCGTATTAATCTTATTATTGATTTGTCTTAATACAAATATATTTATATCTTTTAAATAAATTTTTTTATTCTTTTGCACCATCTGGATAAAGAAACTAGAGAGACTGAAAAAGAAAAACAGTGTTCCAATTACGCCTAGGATGACAGTAATTGCCAACTCATTAACTTCACCATTAATGCCGCTCTTCATAATCCTACTATAAGCAGTTACTAATAACCCCACTGATAACAGGAATAGAAGGATTGATACAAAAGAATTCTTTAACTTTACTTCTTCATTTTTCTTTGCTGCATTTAGCATATCAATCAATTTGTATTTTGAAATCGTAATTTGATTAAAGCCCATCACCAAAAGATAAATGATGCCAAAGTATATGACCGTTTTAATCATGGCACTCAATGAAATAATGAACTTAAATTTTTCCACATCAAACCCTAGGATGTTGGCCGTAATTACTGACATTCCTTGTGAAACGATTATCCCGAGCCCAAGTCCAACCATAAGGGACAGTGCACCGATAAAAAGGGTTTCAAAAAGCAATATTATTGAGATAGTACTTTTTGGCATTCCTAATGTCATGTATATACCTAATTCTTTTTTTCGCTTTTTTATTAAAAAATTATTGGCATAAATGATGAGCCCACCAAGAACAAACGATACAAATACACTTGTTCCAGCCATAAGCATATTTAATGATAAAATATAGTTGGGATCTTTATTCATTTCTAAAATAGAATTTTGTGCTTCAATTGAATTGAAGCTGTAAAAGATACATACGCCTAGGGTTAGCGTAAGAAAATATATGGAGTAATCCTTAAAGCTTCTTTTCACATTGTTGATTGCTATTTTAAAGAACATGGCCAACATCGCCTCCAAGTAAAGTAACAACTTCAATTATTTTATTGAAGAATTCCTTTCTTGTATCATTTCCACGTATTAGTTCTGTAAAAATCCGACCATCTTTTATAAATAAGATTCTATTGGCATAACTCGCTGTAAAGGAGTCATGGGTAACCATAAGGATCGTTGAATGAAACTCTTTATTCAGCTTTTCAAAGGATTCCAAAAGTAATCTTGAGGATTTTGAATCTAAGGCGCCCGTAGGTTCATCCGCTAAAATAAGAGAGGGCTCCGTAACTAAGGCTCTGGCACATGCTACCCTTTGTTTTTGCCCCCCTGACAATTGAAACGGATACTGCCTAAGTACCTCGGTAATTCCAAGTTTTTCCGCCACATCTTTAATCAGATTATCTATTTCAGTTATTTCCCTCTTTTGTATCGTTAGAGCTAAAGCAATATTTTCATAAGCAGTCAGTGTATCAAGAAGGTTAAAATCTTGGAATATAAAGCCCAATTCATCACGTCTAAATGCTTCTAGAGCTTTTTTCTTAAGAGTCGTAATATCTTTGTTATTTATAATAATCTTGCCGGTTGTAACGTTATCAATCGTTGAAATACAATTCAAGATAGTAGTCTTACCACTACCTGAAGGACCCATTATGCCTACAAATTCTCCCACACTTACCTCAAAGCTTATATTATCAATCGCTTTTGTAATATTGCCCTTATTTCCATAATATTTTTCAATTTTATCGACGTTTAATATAGTTTGCATTGTCTGCTGCCTCCACTTTCTACTTTATTACATCAAATTCGGTCCTTGTTTGCATAAAGTCGGAACCTTCTACATAAATAGTGACACCGTAACGTCCTTCTACAAGACCTTTTGAGGCTGGTAGCTTAGCAGTGAAATAGCCCTCTTTGTTAAGAACAACGTTTTTCTCAACATGAATTCTGTTCTCTCTCTTAATTTCTCCTTTATACCATACGACCTCTGCTTTTTTAACCCAGAATTTGTTCCCCTTTGCAGTAAAATAAACCGTATCCTCTGGTGCAAACATAGTCATTCCTACAGGCATCCCCTTGTCACTTAGATTTTTTGACACAACACCATTTACGATTTTTCGTTCAGTAAAATATCCATACAGATTGGTAGTGCCTACTGACAAAATAATGATTCCCAGCAACAATAGCACCACCTTTTTCCAATTAAACCATTTAATTACATTACTAACCAATGTAACTACTTTTCCCGACCTTAACGATTTCATCTTAATTCCCCCAATGTATTATTTGTTATCATTTCATCAGCGGGAACCTTCTACTTTTTCACATCAAACTTGGCTTTTGTTTCCATAATATCTGCTCCATCTACAAAAATAGTAACACCGTAATGACCTTCTTCAAGACCTTCTGGAACAGATAGATTGGCAGAGAAATATCCAGCTTTATTTACCTTCACTTTTTCCTCAACATAAATTCTATTAGCCGTGGCGATTTCATCTTTGTACCAAACGACCTGTGCTTTTTTAATCCAGAATCTGTTTTGCTTAGCAGAAAAATAAACCGTATCTTCTGGTGAAAACGTAGTCGTTTTATCTACAGGATTTCCTTTATCATCTATATTTTTTGACACAACACCAGCCACCATTTTTGGTTCAGTAACGTATTCATAAACAAAGTAAACGCCTACTAATAAAACAATGACCCCAACTACCATTAATATTTTTTTCAGATTTAGTTGCTCCACTTTAATTCCTCCCACTGTATTATTTGTACTCATTTTATCAGTGGATGAGATGCTGACATATTGGTTTATATTTTATTAAAGTTACATTTTTGCAAGGATTAAAATAAAAATAACGGGTTTACAGCTAATACAGACACTAGCCATAAATCCGTCATTTTTAATATGAATTAGTTCATTAAGTTAACACTGCCTAAGGGGAAAATAATCCTAACCTTCGTTCCTTCTCCAACTTTAGAGGTTAACGTAAGCCCTAGACCAAGCTGCTCTGCAAGTTTTTTGCACAAGTAAAGCCCGATGCCAGTGGACCCACCAAACTTTCGTCCATTTTCCCCAGTAAATCCCTTTTCAAAAACTCTATTTATATCCTTATCGATAATACCGATGCCATTATCCTCTATGGTAAGCACGATATTATTTTCATTTCTAATCGTATGAATCGTTACCTTCCCATCACGTTCCCTAGTGTATTTAATCACATTTCCAATCAGTTGATTCACTATAAATTCCAACCATTTCGCATCACTATACGCTATTCCTTTTACTGCTTCCATATCGACTGTAATCCCTTTGCTAATAAAGTCTCTCGAATTCCGCTTAATAACACGTCTTACAAGATCCGCTAAAGAGACCTCTTTAATAAGATAATCCTTACTGACATGATTACTTCTTGAATAATAAAGAACCTGTTCTATATATGCTTCAATTTTTGTCATTTCATCTTGAATATTTCGCGTAATGGCGTTTGGATTATTTTCGATTATTAACCTTGTTGATGCAATCGGCGTCTTGATTTCATGCACCCATGTTTCGATATATTCCCTGTACTCATTTTCTCTATCTCTATAGCTTTTTACATGCTCATGCATGTCTTTATTTGTTTGTTGCAATATATCATATAAAAGTTTGCCTGCTATATTTTCGGGTTCTTTCATAATTTCAGACAACAGATACTTTTGATCTAAACTGTCCATTATACTAATTAACTCGTTATAAAATATTTTCTGTTTAAAAAACTCAAGCATGATATACGTTAGGACGGGGAAAAACCAAATACAGAAAATCAGGAGAATGATGTTGCCAGTCATATTCGTTATTAACATAATGCCGCAAGTGATGATGAATAATATAAAATTGGTGAGCAGGAATAACGTTCTATCCTTTAAATACTCTTTTATCGTCATGGAAGTATATATCCTAATCCACGTCTAGTTTCTACATTATCCTTCATCCCTAATCCTTCAAGTTTCTTTCTAAGCCTTGTGACATTAACAGATAAGTTATTATCATCTACAAAAACATCAGCGTTCCACATAAAGTCCATTAAATCATCTCTTGAAACGATTTTCCCTTTATTTTTAATCAGGCAAGAAAGTATTTTTATTTCGTTTTTCGTTAATTCTGCTTTCTGGTCGTTATACGTAACCGAGCCATTTAGTAAATTTAATTTTAGGTTATTATACGCAATCGTATCTTGATTAGTAATTCCATGAACTCTTCTCAATATATTTTCAATTCTCGCTAAAAGAATTTGAGTATTATATGGTTTTGTTATAAAATCATCTGCCCCTAAATTCATACTCATCAGTTCATCCATCTCGTTATCCCTACTCGTCACTACGATGATCGGTACAGCTGATTTTTTTCTTATTTCTCTGCAAATATAATAGCCATCCGTTACAGGTAGATTGATATCTAAAAGGATTAGATTCGGTTCTTCCTTCAATGTATCATGAAGAATATTTTCGAAGTTCGTTAAAGCCACTACTTCATAGCCGTATCTAATCAAGAAGATTTTAAGTTCCTCTCTTATCTTTTCCGTGTCTTCTATAATAATTATTTTTGACATAGGTTCACTTCCTTTGTACATTTTGTAGATTCCTAATTGGTCTTTCATTGAATAAGAAAATACTCATTTTTCCAAGGAAAAACATCAGTTCTACCCTAGACATATGCTCAGTCAAAAAACACAATTCCAATATTAGGATTATTCTAAACTTATATCGTGCTTAACAAACATATGTACAGCTATCACTCGTACCTCCCTCTCCTACTACTATGTGTAATACTTCAAGCAATTAAGAAACAATCCCTCTATAAAATAATATAAAGAGCATGAGAAACATATACATCTGAAACTGTAAGTAAAGATCATCAATATTGGAAATAACTATTGAACTAACCTGTGCCGTTTGTTTAACATTTTTAATATTTTTTTAACAACAAGAAAAGACGAATTCCAAAATTGGAATCCGTTCTTTGTAAATTATTAAACTAAACCAATCAAGCCATTGCTCTACATGTGCGGGCAGTTACCACATATTAATCTTCTTTTTAAAATCTTCAATTGTATCATCAGGTAAGATGCGTTTTCTTGGTATTTTATAAAGATCCATACCTGGTCTTACGTCGTTTCCTTCGGTAGTGAAGGCCATTATGATGTTGAATTGTTTGAGGGCTTTAATTGTTTCATCGTCGTATTCACCATAAGGATAGGAAAATATAGGATTCTTTTTATTCAGATTCACTAAACTGATGCCAATATCCTTTTGAATCTCTTTTTGTGTTTCGCTCACTAAATATGCTTCGCCGTTTTCGTTTCTTTGATGAAAGTTATAGGTATGACTTTGAAAGTCAAAAACATCGCAGCCTTTTTGTAAATCGTGAACAGTGACGATAGTTTTACTGTTCTTTTTTGTAACCTGACCCGTATCGATAAAGTTAATCGCAGTAAATTTATATTTTTTTAGAATTGGATAGGCTGTATCAAGATTATCTTTAAGTCCATCATCAAAAGTGATTAAAATGCTCTTTTGGGGGACTTTAATTTTATTTTGCATAAATAGATAAAATTCTTCTGCCGTTAGCGAAGTGTAATTATGGGTTGCTAAAAATGCCATTTGTTTTTCAAATTCTGCTGTTACTACAATAGTAGATTGTAAGGATTCATCATTTGTAAAATGGGTTTCGTTTAATTGTTCTTCATCAATAATTCTATTGTAAACCAAAACCGTAAGGCGGTTTGCTTCTTCTCCGCTCTTTACGTTGTGGTCCGTAACGTCGTCAGTCCATTTTTGGCAGGAATCAATTGCTAGGCTTTTGTCCTTTGGATATAAAGTTTGCTTTGATGTGATGGCCCCTATTAAGGTATCAGAAAAGATGTAAAGGATGAGTGAAAACATTCCTAAGAAAATGGCAGTAAAGGCAACATTAAATAAGGCGTTTTTCAAGGTATCCTCCCATTTAAGTAATTTTCTTTATATGAACGGATATGCCATCTACATAGGATTGATTGTTTATACCGATTCTTTCAACAGAATTCCATCCACCTTTATTTTTTGCATAAAGAATTGTTCCGAAGGTTACAAAAACAAGGCCGAGTAGTCGGTAAGTCAAAATTTCAAGAGGTATAAATAAAGTTAGTTTCAAGTAATCTTTTGGAGAGTACTTATGTCCAAATCTGCGACTAATGATCACGGTTGTAATGCTGCGATAAAGGGCTAGGAGAAAAGTGATAGAAAGGAAGAAGAGTGTTATACCATAATTTTGATTTATGATAATAACAAGAGGGACAAACATAGTAGGGAAAGCGTTTAGCGTTCCTAAAATAAGTGAGTCAACAAGCATATAAATCGAAACAGGGATGCCTAAATTGACGAAAAAGGATTTTTTGAAGTTAAGTAGACAATCAATAAAACCCTTTTGCCATCGAATTCTTTGGCTTAGCAGGTCTTTGAAAGTGGAAGGGCATTCTGTATAACAAATGGCATTTGGAACAAAGATTAACTTATACCGTTTATACTTTTTCTTAATAAGGGCGTGCATTCTAAGTGTGATATCTAAATCCTCACCGACTGTGTTTCTATAACCGTACGCTTCAAACAGGGCGTGTTTTCTAAAAGCACCAAAGGCTCCGGCAATCACAGTTATGGATCTTAGCTTCGCTTGAGTTGTTTTATGCAGATAAAAGTCGGTTAAATATTGAATAACTTGATAGCGGATTAACCCTGAAATATTAAACATAGGCTTTGGTTTTATATAACTACCGTTAAAACCTTGAGATATTTGAACCATACCGCCAGCTGCTAATACTTTTTCATCATCGAAGGCATTATTCATGGCATGTAAAGCATTTGGATCGAGTATACTATCGGCATCTAATGTGATGATAATGTCATTGGACGCATATTCGATTCCTACATTTAACGCATCAGCCTTTCCCCCATTCACCTTATCGATTAAGTATATGTTCGGGTAAGTGACAGATTGATAACAGCCTATTACACGTTCATGACTGATTTTCCCGGCAGGCATTTTTTTACTTGGTTGTGCATTTAAATAATTATAGAGTAATTGAAAGGTTTCATCTGTGGATCCATCACTAATAAAAATTGCTTCAAGATTTTTATAGCTCACGTTCATGATGCCTTGCAAACAATTTAAAATCGTTTTTTCCTCGTTAAAGGCCGGAATTAGAATTGTCATCCCTTTTTCAATCTGTGTTTTATTAACTGGCGATAAACCGTTAGTAGAAAACAGAGGAATGAAAATATATAGTAATTGGAAAAATAAAAAAATCGTTAATAAAACAATACTTACCAATAACATCACTTTACCTCGTCTTTCTGATATATTCTTACATAATCGATTTCAAATAATGTGGGAAATTGTGTCGTGTGATCCGGACTACCCGGCCAATCCCCGCCAATAGCGGTGTTAATATATAAATACATTTCTTCCTGTGGAATGTATTCAGTTGTTTCAAATCTTATTTCACCATCGATCAGCCATGTGAGTTTTGTGGGAGTCCACTCAATACCAAAAGTATGAAATGTATTACTATAATTTTCTCCCATATAGCTTTGTGACACGGTTTTTTTCTCATTATTTTCATCTAGCCCATGTAAGACCATCCAAATTTCATTGGGCTTCTGACCAAGCATTTCTAAAATATCGATTTCAGGCAGCCAAGTATTCTCTTTGTTTGTCATCATCCAAAATGCTGGGAACATACCTTGCCCACTAGGTAGCTTCGCCTTCATTTCAACTTTTCCATATAAAAAATTGAACGTGTTTTTTGTATGAACTGCACCAGATGTGAAATTTCGTCCGTGAGTGATTTCTTTTTTTGCAATTAATGTTAATAATCCATTTGCTACTTTCACATTATTTGTGGAGTAATATTGCAATTCGTTGTTTTGCCTCGCAACCAAATCCTCAACTGTCCATTTCTCTAAAGTAACTGCCACGTCCTCGAATTCATCTGCCCATATGAGCTTCCAACCATTTGGGAGCGTCTGTGTTGGGGCTATCTGTGTATGGGCTATCTCTGTATCTACTATAGTCTGGAGATTTGTATTTTGAATGATCTTATCAGCCTGCTCATGTTCCTGCGTTGTGTTAAGTCGGGCATACAAAATCCCCAACGAAATTAGAATGCAAATGATTATCCCAGTTGAAATCAAATGTACTATTTTTTTCATTTGTTCAACGTCACATCCATTTATTTTATTAATTGTGAATCCTTCGATACCGATTAACATAATATGAAATGCAGTCTTTAAAAAGAACGAACAAACTTCATAATATGTTATTTATCCAGCTAGAATTGGGCATTTTTACTATATTGGGGAAATTTATAAAAAAACAATGAAAAAACGAATTCCAAAATCGGAATTCGTTATTCGTATTTTGGTTTTGCTAATTTATTTGAATATAATATGAAACTAAAAATTAGGGAGCTGGTGTAGTGAGCGAAATCGATAAACGAAACAGATTAGGTGAAGAACCATTTGCTTATCAAATAATGAAAAATGGAACGGTAACAATCCATTACAGAGGTAAACAGATTAAAGTTATAAAGGATAAGGAGGCCGAGCGTCTTATAGCGAGGATTAAAGCAGTTGAAAATAATCTATTAGAAGTCCAGTTATTGTTAGCGAAAATTACGGGTAACTTTAAGCGTGGAAACGAGAAACTCGGCAAGAATAAGAGAAAATAAATTAATGTGTTAGATCCGCGTTGCACCGAGCAGTTTTATACACTAAATATTTACACATTAGGTACTATAAACTACTCATTGTAATAATAACCAAAATATCCTTTCATTATTTCGATAGTTTTATTATTTAATTGATATAATTAACTCAAACTAAAGTTCGAAAGGATATTTTTTATGAAATACTTGATTAAAATTACTACTGTATTGATGATTTTCCTTCTTCCAACCAGTATAGGAAATGTGCAGGCAAATGCAGCAGATAATACAATTCCAGCACTTGTCTCAATTGAGAGCGATAAAACCCTTGTAGCACCTGGTGAAAAGATAAAATTTTCTGTTGGAATAGAAGATGAATCTAATTTAGAATATGTTTATTTAAAAGTGAAACCAATGCATCGTTCGATTTTAGGAACAAGCGTCCAATTACAATATGATGCCGTAATAGAAAAATACGTCGGTGCATATACAGTGCCTACGACCGCTTTCAACGAACAATGGTATGTTTCTTTTGTAGGTGCGCGTGATGTGCACGGTAATTACATGCATTTAGAAGATGGTGATCGCGTAGTGAACAACTGGGTATCTCCAATTTCGTTCATTATTTTTGATGGCAATGATACTGTAGGGCCAACCTTTGAGCAAAAAGGTTCGTTAACATTAAACGTAACAGGACCTTTTGATTTCACAAAAAATCTATTTATTTACGATGATGTCGATACGGATGTTGAAAAATCAGTGAAAGTTACACACAATATCCCTAACAAAACAGTTGGCACATTCATTGTGAATTATGAAGCAGCAGATGCTACTGGAAACCGTTCTACGTTTAGCCAAGAAGTAAAGCTAAGCGATTTAGAGGCACCAGTTTTACACAATGTTGCGAATCGTACTATTTTTGTAGGCGATCATTTCGAAGTATTAGCAGGTATTCAAGCAACGGACAACTTAGATGGTGACTTATCGAAGGCCATCTCGTTTTCTGGAAATGTAAATACCTCAAAAACCGGCGACTATACAGTAACGTATAAAGTAACCGATAAAGCGGGCAATATGACGCGTCAAACTGTTAAAATTACAGTTATGGCAAAGCAAAGCGTTACGATTACAGGAACTGAGGATGAACTGTTACTACTAAACAACGCATTTGATCCACTAGCAGGTGTCAAAGTGATGGACAGTTCAAAACAAGCTGTAACGGCTAATCTTACAGTTCAAAGCTCTGTCAAAACCGACGTAGTAGGTCGTTATTCAGTGAAATATACGTTTGATAAAGAAGGTTATGAGCCCCTTACTGTATATCGTCAAATTACGGTAGCCCCGTACAATAGCCCTCGTATCGAAGGCTTAAAGGACATGTATCTATTTAAAGGTGAAGCTTTGACAATGCCTACAAACATAAAAGCTTATAATGTAATGGGACTGCAAATCAATGGGGTTCAAATGAAAACTGACCGACCAGTTGCGGCTACTGGCGATTATGCTGTGACGTTTTCAGTGATAGATCATTACGGCTATTCCTACGAGGAAACAAAAAAATTAACCGTCCTTGCGAAAGAAGCTTCGTTTATCGATGTACCGGTTGCCCATCCGTATTTTAAAGAAATTCAGCTTATGAAAGAAATGAAAATCATTAATGGCTACCCAGACAAAACATTTAAACCAGCATCTTCTATTTCGCGTCAGCATGTAGCGGCGCTCATTTATCGCAGCGGGATTTCATTAGAGCCTATTCGTGAAAAAATAACGTTTGCTGATGTACCCGAATCACATCCATATTACACAGAAATTATGGCACTGTATCAAGCAGGTATTATCGATGGATCAAATGGCAAGTTCAATCCAAATAATGCGCTGACACGTGCACAATTAGCGAAAATTTTAGTAAATGCCTTTAAACTAGAGCTTCAACCAGCGAATGTATTGCCTTTTGCAGATACTGACAATCATTGGGCAAAAGACTATATAAATAATTTATCGTCCAACGGTATTACAATCGGTTCACAAGGACGTTTTAATCCGAACGATCAAGTAAGCCGTATGCATTACGCTACTTTTATGTATCGTATTGTTCAATAAAAATGATAGAAAAGGGGGCGTCCGGGAAGTAATTTCGGGACGCCTCCTTTGCGACGAGGATGGTGAGAATTTATTCTGACCACCGCAGAAGCACCGCACTTAAGCGGTTAATTAATACTTGAACGAAGTACTGTCCGAAAAGTAAACACTTTTCGGACAGTCCCTTTATTTTTAGTGCAGTTCAGCTATATTCGGATGTCATATATCTCATACAGCTGATTCCATTTTTGTTTCTTTGACTTTTTGCGTACTAAGGAAAAAACTAAGAATGGCTGCAATGCTACAAACATATGGAAGGAAAGTATAACCCCATTTAGAAATAACAAAACCACCAAGCATTGATCCAAGCGTAATACCAATATACAAAGCAGTCATATTCCACGCCATCGCACTTCCTCGATCGTTCGGATACTCAACCACTAACCTTGCTGTATATGATGTAAATCCTGCATATCCAACTAAGGCCCATAAGAACAACAAGAAATAAATCCAAATACCTGATGTAAAGAATATGCCTAAGCAAACGAGTACGAGCGTTAAGAAAATGAGTGTAACTTTTGAAATTTTCTTTTCTCCAAATCTATCTGTTAATTGACCACCTGTAAGGCTTCCTATAACAGCACCAATACCATAAAAAATAATAGCTGTAGCGATTTCTGATGATGAGAATCTAATCTCAGAGTAAAGGGCCGCACCTAAGTAAACATATAGAGCATACATTGCAATTGCCCAACTAGCTGTAACGCTAACTGAACCAAATATTCTTAGTAAATTCCCCCCGAGTAGATTCCTAGTTGAATTGCTTTTCGGTTCATTTCTCCATGTTATAAAATTTACTACTGCCAATATCAATCCCATAATAGCCAGTGCTACAAATACTGAGCGCCAACCAAGAAAATGCTCTAACAATGTACCGAATGGTGCTCCCGCCCAAAGAGCTGTTAAGTGCCCTGATGCAAGAATCGAAAGCCATGTCCCTGTCCGATTAGGTGGTGCAATATCGCCAATAATTGCGTAAAGCAACGGAGCAATTGCAGCAACTGATAAACCAACTAAAATACGACTAATAATTAACCAAAAAAATGAAGGAGCAAAAGCAGTTAGTATATTAGAAATGACGAACAACACTAAACCAAATGTAATGTATGATCTCCGTCCATTTTTATCTGACAGCCATCCAAAGAAAGGAGCGAAAATAGCATATGTGATTGCAAAAACGGTAACCATCCATCCAGTCATTGCAGAACTCACTTGATACGCATCCGAAATAAACGGTAATAACGGAGAAACTACAAATAGGTCAATTCCTATTAAAAACAAAGTAATCCAACCAACACCTAAACTTACTCTCCCTCGCTCCCCCATTACATCCTCCAAATCCAATTATTATTACATGTATATTATTCATAGTTGTAAAAAAAGGACTTCTTGTTCAAGTAAACTGCTCTTTTCGTTCAATAAGAAAAAAGAGACGCATATTAAACAATTGCGCCCGATTGTTGTATAAGGGGTTGCATCAGATTTATGCATTTACAAGATTTAGTACAACAAAGTTCCCAAACATTTGGACGTTTTTTTAAAGTAGCAGATTACATTTGTTTTTCAGCCATTGCTAATTAAAGGATAGGTGCTTAGAGGGTGCTTTTTTCTTCAACTAACGCCCTAACATCAATAAAAAAGCATATAGATTCGCTCACTTTGCGCGTCTATATGCCTTTTATATTTTTATACTAACTCTAATCAAGCAACAACCGTTCACAATGTAGCGAGTGTTGAGCATGGACATTTTAAATAAAGAGATGTATTAGAATCACTCAGCTTAATCTTTAGAGGTTATTATAAATCTGTATCTGATCATTTAATAATAATTTTCTGATCGATTTCACTAATAAAAGAATTTAAAACATCAATTTGCTCTTCTAATTTTTTCTTGTGCTGAATTAATATAGC
The DNA here is from genome assembly GCF_038051985.1 of Solibacillus sp. FSL H8-0523. Lineage (NCBI taxonomy): Bacteria > Bacillati > Bacillota > Bacilli > Caryophanales > Caryophanaceae > Solibacillus > Solibacillus sp. FSL H8-0523. The sequence goes on from NZ_CP150291.1 coordinate 3,690,127, forward strand.
TTGCGTATTAATCTCTTCCTGTTCTAAACTCAGCGTTGAAATATTTTCTCTTATATTCTCAATTGACATGCCTAGATTTCGAAAACATTTAATTAATTTTAAAAGTTCAATGTCTTGTTCATCAAATATTCGATGCTCTTGTTCATTTCTTTTTATCGGTGGAATTAAATCTATTCTTTCATAGTATCGAATTGAACTTGCAGGAATTTCAATTAAGAGGCTCGCTTGTTGAATTGTATACACGAAGTGTCCTCCTTGACTTAAAGTATGGTTTAACCTTTAAGGTTGATAGTATCAAACTTAAAGGAGATTTCATAGTGAAAAAGATCTTATTAGTAGTAACCAATATTTCTAAATATCCCAATTTACAACGTGCAACAGGGTTATGGTTAGGGGAAGCTGTTCACTTTGCAGCTGAAATGGAAAAAGAAGGTTATCAAATTGATTTTGTGAGTCCTAAAGGTGGTCATACGCCACTTGACCCACACAGTTTACAAGCTGATCAAATGACAGAATTAGATTGGAAATATTACGCAAATGCAGATTTCTTAAATAAACTAAGCACTACTTTGCCGGCTGACTCTATTAACCCGAATGATTATGATGCTATCTATTATGCAGGTGGTCATGGAGTTATGTGGGATTTCGCAGAAGATGAAAACCTACAAAACATTGCAAGTACGATTCACGCTAACGGTGGTGTTGTTTCTGCCGTTTGTCATGGAGTTGTTGGATTATTAAATATTAAAGATGGCGACGGTGAATATTTAATTAAAAATACTAAAGTGACTGGTTTTAGTAACACAGAAGAAATTGCTGTTGGACTAGATAAAGTCGTTCCATTTTTAACTGAAGATGAACTTGTTCGTAAAGGGGCTAATTACGTAAAAGATGCTGATTGGTCAGTATTCACTGTAACTGATAATCGTATCGTCACAGGACAAAATCCCGCATCAGGTGGCGCAGTTGCCAAAGATGTAATTAAATTATTAAAATCACTTTAATCTTTACTTATGTAAAATTACGTTTAAATAACTTACCGAGCTAATACAAAGTTCGCTCAATATTTAAATTGATGAGCAAAAGCAGATGTTTTAAAGGTGATATACGTTCACTTCATAAACACCTACTCTTTTATATTTAATACGAACGATCAAAGCTAACGAATTAATAGATTACTAATACATGACTTATCAATAAATTTAAATTTCAATAATAGAGGATGATACATATGCTACAACAGAAAACAGCTTTAGAAAAATTAATGGATGAACGTAAATCAGTGCGTAAATATGAGCCTGGTGTTACAATTCCTCGCGAAACAATCCAACATATCCTAGAACAAGCAACATCAGCTCCATCATCAAGTAACTTACAACCTTGGCGCTTTCTTGTTATCGATGATCAAGAACAAAAGAAAGAATTGCGTATTGCTGGTTTTAATCAAGCACAAATTGAAACATCATCAGCGATTATTGCTGTTTTAGGCGACAATGAAATGTATAAAAATGCGAAACAAATTAATGATTTAAATGTTGAACTAGGCTATATGCCACGTGATATTGCTGATATGATGATTTCAAATTCTGAGTCTGCATATAGTAATTTTTCTGAAATTGAACGCACAAACATTGCACATTTAGATGTCGGTTTAATTTCTATGCAAATCGTACTTTTAGCGAAAGACATGGGCTATGAAACAGTAATAATGGGTGGCTTTGATAAAGTAGCTTTCGCTAAAAAATACGAGCTTCCTGCAAACGAATTACCAATGGTTTTAATTGCTATCGGAAAAGCTGCAGTACCAGCACGTAATTCATCACGCTTACCATTCGAACAAATTATTCGTTTTTCTAAATAAGAACATTTTGTTTCTTCTTTAGTAAGAAAAGGTAGTGTCACACAAAAGGTACTACTACAATCCTTAGCAATTGATCAGTCTGCGATTACGCGCTATTTAATCGAAAAAAAGCTGTGCTAAAATCCCCTACAACGTGGATTTTTGACACAGCTTTTTTTATTGTACTTTCTATACTAACTCCAACCATGCAACCGCTTCACAATGTGTGGAGTGTATGTGGCAACACATTGGTGCTGGTGGGTTTAAGTAATTGGCTTGGTCCTACAATCGAAGTACCTAGCCCTTTTTAGTATTCCTAAATTTTTATTTTGGAATGTTATTAGATTAATTTTTATATGCTTTATTATAAATCCTTTCTTTATTAAAGCATCCCGTTAGTTGAATAGTAAAAGAGATGCTATTTCGATTGTTTCTATCTAATAAAAGTGAAATGGATAAAGGTGTTGAAATGATTAAGAAACATTAAAATTGCCTCAATTAGAAATGGAGAGAATATATGATTGATATACTTTTAAAATATATGTCTGACTTTACTTTAATCAGCGAAGATGAACAGCGGGCAATCTCTGAAAGTTTACGAATTGATGAATATAAAAAAGGACAATATCTTCTTAGACAAGGAGAACTTCCATCCATTAAATGTTATTTCGTATTAATGGGGTGTGTTAGGCAGTTTTTTATAGATGAATCAGGTAAAGAAGTAACATCAAATTTTTTTACTGAAGATCAAGCTATTCCAATTATCAACGAAAAGACTCAAGATGACTTATCAAAGTATTCATTAGTGTGTGTTGAAGATTGCATATTAGTTGTTGGTGATGTTGATTCTGAAAATACGATGTTTAACAAATACCCACAACTTGAAATTATGATACGCAAAATGATGGAAATAAAAGTCGGTGAAATACAAGAACAATTCGGTGAATTTATTGGTTCTTCTCCAGAAGAACGATACGAATCCGTTTTAAGGAAACGCCCCGAGTTAATTGACCGTGTACCACAACATCAATTAGCTAGTTATCTTGGAATTACTCCTGAGTCGTTAAGTAGAATAAAAAAACGAATTAAAAAAAATATATTATAAAATGGATTTCATCCTCAATTATCCCGCATCACAATAGAACTAAGCATCGAAGACTAACTCACCAAACATCATTGAACCAAATCCCCCCCTTACTCTTTGTGATAACCACTAAAAAAATTTTATAAAGCCTGTAGAAATTAACTTAAGTCAATGAACGGTTTTTATCCCCTCGTTATTATTAAATCAAAGATATTAACATTTGGAGGAGATTTTTATGAAGGCGATAGTTTGTAATCAATATGGTTCACCCGATGTACTTGAATTAAAAGAGATAAAAAAACCTTTCCCTACGGAGAATCAAGTATTGGTAAAGGTTCATTCAGCATCTTTAAACTTTGGAAACTTAGTTCTTTTGAAAGGCAAACCCTTCTTAGCTCGATTTGCCTTCGGACTAACGAAACCAAAATACTCGATTCCTGGAGGTGACATAGCTGGTACAGTTGAAGCTGTTGGAAAAAACGTTCAGCTATTTAAAGTGGGCGATAAAGTATTTGGCGACCTCTCTGGTTGTGGTTGGGGTGGCTTTGCTGAATATGTAACAGTCCCCGAAGATGCTTTAGCCTTAAAGCCAAACAATATCTCCTTTGAGGAAGCTGCTGCGACTCCTATGGCTGGTGTTACTGCCTTACAAGGACTACGTGATAAAGGCAAAATTAAATCGGGTCATAAAGTTTTAATCTATGGAGCATCTGGAGGCGTTGGAACTTTTGCGGTACAGATTGCTAAATCATTTGGTTCTGAAGTAACGGGCGTATGTAGTACAAGAAATGTAGAAATAGTACGTTCGATAGGAGCCGACCATATCATTGATTATATAAAAGAGGATTTCGCACAACATCAAGAACGTTATGATTTAGTTCTTGGGGTGAATGGTTCAAATTCCCTTTCAGCTTATAAACGTGTACTAAAGCAAAATGGGAAATTTGTTCACGTAGGAGGTTCCGAGTCTCAACTTTATCAAACATTATTTCTTGGACCTTTAATTTCAATGACTGGAAGCAAGAAAATGAGTAGCCTGTTACAAAGAGCAAATCAAAAAGACTTAAATGATGTAAAAGAGTTACTTGAGAGCGGAAAAGTAAAACCAATAATTGATAAACGGTTTAAGTTAAGTGAAATAACGGAAGTATTCAAATATTTTTAAGAAGGTCACGCTCAAGGTAAAGTTGTGATTATTTTATAATGAGTGCCTTGCTTCATCCATAAATAAAAAGCAGACGGTTTAGAAATGCTATACCAACACTTCTAAACCGTCTGCTTTTTCACCTTATACTAACTCCAACCACGCCACTGCTTCACAATGCGTCGTATGCGGGAACATATCCACTGGCTGTATTTCCTTCGTCTTATAGCCACCATCTTCTAAAATGCGAAGATCGCGTGCTAATGTGCCTGGATTACATGATACATACACGACACGCTTCGGCTTTTGCTCGATAATTGTGTTTAGTAGTGCCTCGTCGCAACCTTTGCGTGGTGGGTCTACTACTAAGACATCGGCAACTTTGCCTTCTTTGTACCAGCGTGGAATGACTTCCTCAGCTGGACCTGCTTCGAAATACGTATTCGTTAAGCCGTTTAGCTCGGCGTTGCGTTTTGCGTCTTCTATCGCTTGCTCGACAATTTCAACACCCATGACTTGCCCTGCTTTTTGTGCTAAAAATAGCGAAATTGAGCCAATACCGCAGTATGCATCAATGACACGCTCATTGCCTTCAAGCTGTGCATAATCTAGTGCTTGTTTGTAAAGCACCTCTGTTTGAACTGGGTTTACCTGATAGAAAGAACGCGCTGAAATTTCAAAGCGTACATCGCCGATTGTATCCTCAATCGTATCCTTGCCCCAAAGTGTTACCGTTTCGTCACCGAAAATCACATTTGTTTTTTCGCCGTTGATATTTTGAACAATCGACGTGACGTTTGGTACAAGCTCACGTAATTTTTCCACCGCTGCTTCTGCTTGCGGGAATTTTTTTGTTTTCGTTACAAGTACAATCATTACTTCGCCTGTTGCACGTGCTTTACGAACAACGACGTGGCGTAGCATGCCTTGGTGTGATTTTTCATCATACGGACGAATACGTAATAATGCTAATTCATCCTTTAATTGCCCCATCATCACGTCTGCTTCACCTGATTGGATTAAACAGCGTTCCATGTTAACAATTTCATGTGACTTTGTTTTGTAGAAGCCGGCAATCGCATCGCCCTCTTCATTTTGTGCAAACGGAATTTGAGATTTGTTGCGGTAATGCCACGGCTCATCCATTCCTTTTACCGGATGTACGGGCGCGTCGATTTTACCGATGCGTTTCATTACGTTTTCGACCATCGATTGTTTCCACTTTAATTGGCCTTCATATGAAAGGTGCTGTACTTGACAGCCTCCACATTGTGCGAAATATTCGCAAGTTGCATCTACGCGGTCTGGTGAAGTTGTTAAAATATCGACAACCTTTGCAAAGCCGTAATTTTTTAAGGTTTTTACTACGTGTACTTCTGCTGTTTCTCCAGGAAGTGCACCTGGAATAAATAATGGATAGCCGTCAATTTTTGCGACGCCATTGCCATCATGTGTTAAATCTTCTATATAAACTGTTGTACGATCATTTTTTTTAATTGGTGCAGTCATATCAAATCGTCCTCTCATTTCAATCTCTCTATTGTACCATGTCACTTTAAAAATGTACTCGCCGAAATGTTCCCTGTAAATTCGGACAGTTCTGTCTATTAAAATTAGATGGTATTTACTTGTAATCAATACTATAATTTAATATTACCAAATAATTAAAAAAACTCACTTTAAGGAGATAATATATGTCTGTTCGAACGAAATTGAATTTAGGGTTCTTTACAATTTCTACACTAATGTTGATCGCTGTCGTTTTTGCATCTGTACAATTTTTCCGTATCGGTAACGATGTCTCAAACGCTGTCGATGTTCAGATGGCGCAAATTCAGCGTGTTAACGATATTCAGCAAAATTTACTGTCTCAAAGTATTTCAGCACGTGCTTATACGATGGATCCATCTCAAAAAAATCTAGATGCCATTACGCTGTATGCGACGAATCTTACAGAACTTATTTCTGAAGTTGAACAGCAAAATATGCTCCAGGATGCGGCTGGTCCCATTGCCAATTTAAAGGATCAACTGACGATGATCGACAATTTAATCACAACAATGATTACAGCAATGCAAAACCGTGACGTCTCAACAGCACTTTCGATTGTGAATGGAGATTACAATTACACAAGTTCTTTCACCCATGATTTAACCGAAAAGATTGAGGTGCTTGAAAATGAAGAGCTTGCGACTATGGTTGCTAAAACGCAAGAAAAAATCAATTTTTCAACGATTGTCTCGATTGTCTTTATTTTCATCACAATTATTGTTGCAATATTCTACACGTTCTATACAAAGCGTGGCATTACAAAGCCACTCCATATGATTTCAAAGGATTTACAACAAATGGCCAATGGTGATTTGAATATCGAACATCAGCCAATCAAATCTAAAGACGAAATTGGAAAACTATCCAAGGCATTTATCACGTTACAACAAAATTTTGAAGAGTTATTAGCGAATGTCCAACACAACTCGGATGAACTTGCAAAATCAGCCGAGCAGCTAACACATAATAGCCATGGGATTTCTAAAGAAACGGCACAAATTCAACAGCTCATTTCCTATACCGCGCATACAGCTGAAACAATGGCGGTTGGTGCAAATGAGGGAGCAGCGGCAGTCGACGAAACATCACAAGGGATTAACGAAATCGCACGCGCTACCCAAGATTTACACAGTGGCGCCCTTACACTAACTGATGCTGCGATGAATGGGGTTACTATTGTCGATGATGCCAAAATCCAAATGGAAACAATGCATGAATCGACTCAAAATATTTCGGCATTAACGCATGTCTTAATCGAACAGTCCGAACAAATTACGACCATCACAAAGGCCATTACCGATATTGCTGACCAAACAAATTTACTCGCACTGAATGCAGCCATTGAAGCGGCACGAGCAGGTGAGCATGGTAAAGGCTTTGCCGTTGTTGCCGATGAAGTACGAAAATTGGCAGAGCAGTCGAAACATTCCGCGGAGCAAATCGTCGGCTTAACAGATACAATTCAATCCAATTCTCAAAATGTAAGTAGTGCCGTTAAAAACAGTCTACAATGCGCGGAAGATAGCGTTATCGTAATTGAGCGCGCTGGCCAATCATTCCATGAAATGGCCGATCATATTCAAGCAATGTCAGAGCGTGTTGAGCAAATTTCAGCGACTGCCCAAGAAATTTCAGCCAGTGCTGAAGAAGCTGCGGCTACTGTGATTGAACTTTCACACGGTACTGAAAAAACAGCGAACAATGTGGAACAGATTGCGACTGCCACAACGCATCAAGCCGAGGTTATTCAGCAAGTAGATGCCTTATCAGCACGTCTAGCCTCGCAAGCTCACGAGCTACAAAAAAGTACACATAAATTTAAGCTATAAAATAAGCCTTCGTTCAGCAGTCCTAACACTGTTGAACGAAGGCTTTTTTCTATTTAATGTTCACTTCTTTTATCCTTTGGCGCTACGTAAAATGCGGCTACAAGTGCCGCGATAACGACTAAAAACGGTGCGACAAATATTATAAAATCATTCATATTCAGTCCCCCTACACATGCTCATCATGTATTCCTTTTACATAATCCTTATTAAAGACAAACAGCTTAAACAGTAAATACAACGATGGAATCAGTAAGGCCGCGCCAAGTATGAACGCAATAATAAGTGCAATCGCCATTTCATGATTCGTAAAACTGTCGTGAATTGTTAAATACGGATACAGCAAGTACGGGTAATGCGAAATACCATATGCAAAAAACGCAAAAGCAAACTGCGTAAATAGCAAAATAATCGCGGTACCATAACGACGCTTCATCCATAACAAATACGTAGTGATTAAAAACAGCACAGCTGAAATGATGAATAGCCACCATACATCCACAATCCGTTCAAAGCGAAATGGGTTATGTCCCCTAAATTCGATAATGATTCCGAACGCCGATAAGGCAAGTGGTGCCGACCAAATAAGTGCGTATTTGCGCATTAAGTTAGATGCTTTTTCGTCCCCAGCTTTATCGGCATACCACGTTAAAAATACTGCCGAAATATAGAGCACCGCGACAATACTAAGAATAACAATGCTCCACGTTAACGGACTCGTAAATAATGCCCGGAAACTTAGTTGTGGCACACCTCCTACCATTTCCACAAAGCCACCTTCTGAAATCGTGAACACAACAGATAATGAAGCGGGAATGAGAAGCCCCGCAACCCCATAAGCAGTCGCATAGCCTTTATGCCCCGTTCCCCTCCCATAGGATTCAAACGCATAATATGCCCCCCGCACCGCTAACAAAACAAGTGCAATGCTGACCGGCACTAACAACACCGTACCGTAATAATAAGCGGTTTGCGGGAAGAAACCGACGATGCCTACAAAGAAAAACACTAAAAATACATTCGTCACTTCCCAAACAGGCGACAAATACCGTTTAATAATACCGCTTAACACATCCGAGCGATTCGTTAGCACACTGTATGCATTATAAAACCCAGCACCAAAATCGATCGATGCAACAATGACATAACCAAATAAAAATGCCCATAACACAAGTATCCCAATCAATTCAAATGACATGTTTACACCTCTCCTTTCGAAGAACGCGCTGCAATTTCTTTCTCAATTGGATTATTTTTAAACATCCGGTGCAGGGTCACCACACTACCAATGGCTAAAATAATATAAAGAATCGAGAACATCACAAGCATCCACTCGACACTGTCACTCGTTGTTGCACCTTCTGCGGTTGTCATATAACCGCGTAAAATCCAAGGCTGACGTCCAACTTCAGCTAACCACCAGCCTGCTTCAATCGCAACAATCGATAGCGGCCCCCCAAGCACAACGAGAAAGCGGAACCATTTTGCGCCAATAAACGACCATTTGCGCCAAATCGCGAGTAAATAAATCGCCGAAACTCCAAGCATAAACATCCCAATCATCACCATCGTATCAAAGAAGTAGTGAATATAATACGGCGGGTGCTCCTCTACCGGGATTTGATCAAGACCGATCACCTCGGCTGTTGGATTACTATGCACTAAAAAACTCAGTGCATACGGAATTTCAATTTCATATTTAATTTCTCCATCATCTAGCACACCAAACAAGATAAAAGGTGCATTTTCACTCGTTTCAAAATGCCATTCTGCAGCAGCCAATTTTTCTGGCTGATAAGCCGCTAAGAATTTCCCTGAAAAATCACCTATCATGACCGTTGCTAGTGTGAAAATAAACCCTAGCTTCATCAGTAAATACAACGCTTTTTTGTGATACATATGATTCGAACCACGCAGCAATCTATAGGCCGCAATCGACGCTAATACAAAGGCGCACGTCATAAAAGCCGTTACGAGCACATGCCCCACTTTTGTAGGCATGGCAGGATTAAACATCGCCACAAGCGGTTGAATATTAATCAGCTGCCCATCGACCATATCAAAGCCTTGCGGTGTATTCATAAACGCATTTACTATTGTAATGAATACCGCCGACATCGAAGATCCAATCGCCACAGGAATCAATAATAATAAATGCTTTTTCTGATTTTTAAAGCGATCCCATGTGTATAAATAAATCCCTAAAAAAATCGCTTCAAAGAAAAAGGCAAAGGTCTCCATGAACAGTGGCAACGCAATCAACTTCCCTGCGACTTGCATAAAGTTTGGCCATAACAGTGATAGCTGCAAGCCGATAATCGTCCCTGTTACAACACCGACTGCAACCGTTATGACATAACCCCGTGCCCAGCGCCTTGCCATTAAAATGTAATGCTCATCATTATTTCTAATCCCAACCCACTGTGCAATCATAATCAGTATCGGTACGCCTACCCCAAGCGTTGCGTAAATAATATGAAATGATAACGTCACTTGCGTCAATATTCGACTCCAAAAAACAGCAGACTCATTTATCAAATCAAAGCCTCCTTACAATTCATGTTAATATCGTTACTATACCCAATGAAGCTATATTTGAACGTCTAACATGAAGAAACTCAAAAAAACCTGCAAGGATCCTTTCCTCACAGGTTTCAAATACATATTAGTCTCTTGAGCTAAATTCACTCATTTCGTTTAATGGTACAAATACTTCAATATGGCGTTTTAAATTTTGGAAGATTGCTGGCACATCCCCACCATACTCGCCATCTAAGTTGATATGAACTTCTTCCTCTGACGTTACTTCTACACGATTTGCTTTTCGATAAATTAAGCGCTCATCCGATAAATGCTCCCCGCGTAGCGCTAATGACGCAATCCGAATAAAATCAGCGATATTACATTCTTTTAAAATCATCACCGTAAATAACCCATCATTAATCGATGCATCTGGTGCAATTTTTTCGAATCCACCTACTGAATTCGTTAACCCACATAAAAACATCATCGCATTGCCATCAAATTCTTCGCCGTCCATTTTAATATTCATATGCGTTGCTTTAATAGAGGGAATCATTTCGATTGCTTTTAAATAATACGCCATTTGGCCAAGCATCGTCTTCATTTTGCTCGGTACTTCATACGTTAATTCCGTAATTCGACCGCCTGCCGCGATGTTAATGAAGTAGCGGTCTTCATTTAAAAGCCCTACATCAACTGGGATCGTTTCACCTGCAATAATGATATCAACGGCTTCCTCTATATTTCGAGGAATATGCACCGCTCGCGCGAAATCATTTGTAGTTCCCATTGGAATTAACCCAAGCTTTGGACGTTTTTCGCATTGACTAACCCCAGCCACTACTTCATTTAATGTGCCATCTCCACCAACTGCAATGACAATATCGAAGTCACGATTTACGGCTTCGATAGCTGCCTTTGTCGCATCTCCAGCGCCCGTTGTGGCATGACAAGACGTTTCATAACCTGCTTTTTCAAGTCTTTCTAGCACTTCTGGTAAATGCTTTTTAAATGCTTCACGACCAGAAGTAGGATTATAGATTATTCTCGCTCTTTTCATAGTTATCTCATCCTGATTTATAATATTTTTCATTCTGTTAAAAGTATAGCGTTGATTGATTTTGAAAAGCAACAATTGATTCTTTACATTATATACGCTTCAAAAACAAAAAAGTTCCTACTATATTATATAGTAAGAACTCTCGATTCTATAATAGAATTTATTTATAAAATTTACATCGCTGGTGCTACTTTTTCTTTGAAAGATTCGTAGACATAATCCCAAAGCTGTGCATCTTCTACGTACTGTGCACGCATTTTTTCGTATACTGCTTTTTGCGCTTCTTCAAACGATGGGTCTTCTTTTTCTGGTAATGTCGAACGTAAATCCATTACAAGTTGCTGTAACTGTGGTGCACGTGGCCCCCAAGTTGCGACCACCTCTCCTGCTGCATTTAAAATTAAATACATCGGAATGGCGCGTCCGCCGTTTGTTAAGTAGCGATCGATTAAATCTGTATCGGCATCGCGCAATGCTGTGCGTACTTCTACATTGGCTGCTTCCGCAATTTTACGAATGATTGGATTATTAATCATCGCATCGCCGCACCAGTCTTCGGTAATGGCTAACATATGCACATTGGCATTTTTAAGCTGTTCAATGAACGCATCCTCTTTTGGTAGCGCAAAGCTTTCGTAAATCGCAAAACTTTGTTCCTTTAATTGAGACATGGCCTCCATATAATCTTGCATTGATTGACTTTCTTCAAAATACTGCTGTTCAGTTTTCATCAAAATCCACCTTTCTCTTTCTCTCTTCTAATTTTGCACTTTTTTCAGAAAAAAAGAAAGCTAAATGTGTCAAAATTGTTAACGAAATAAACAATTTAGAATTTTCAAAACGAAGAGTCCAAAAGAGAATTTTCTACATAAATTCGACAAAATTCCCGAATGATTATTATTTCACAAAAAAGTTTTTTCACATAATACACAATTGCGAATCTTACTAATTATCCGACTTATCAAGGAAAACAATTAATTTGCTCTATTCCCTATTATTAATAAAATTTTTCTGATATATTGTAATAACGCATCAAAATATTATCAGAAAATTTAATTTACATGATTTTCTAGGGGGACTTTACAATGAAACGCAATAAAAAAGTCGCACTTACAGCAACTGCTCTTTCATTATCAGCAATCTTAGCTGCATGTGGCACAGACGAGGAAAAAACAACTACATCTACAGCTGATGGTGAAAAGGAATTAAACTTATTAATTACTTCTGAGCCACCATCATTACACCCACAATTAGCTTCAGATACAACTTCAGGTGCTATTTTAGAAAATGCATTTGAAGGTTTAACAACAATGAAAAATGGCGAGCCAGTATTAGGCGCTGCTGAAGACTACATTGTTTCTGATGACTTATTAACGTATACATTCAAATTACGTGACGCACAATGGTCAAACGGCGAAAAAGTAACTGCAGAAGACTTCGCTTACGCTTGGTTATGGGCATTAAACCCAGAAAACGCTTCTGAGTATTCTACAATCCTTTACCCAATCAAAGGCGCTGAAGCTTACAATAACGCTAAAGCAACTGCTGAAGACGTAGCGATCAACGTAATCGACGAAAAAACATTAGAAGTTACTTTAGAAGCACCAACTCCATATTTCTTAGAGTTAACAGCTTTCAAAACGTTCTTCCCAATTCATAAAGCAACAGCTGAAGCGAATCCAAAATGGTACACAGAGGCTGACACATACGTAGGTAACGGTGCTTACACATTATCTTCTTGGAATCACTCTGGTGACATCGTATTAGAGAAAAGCGAAACTTACTGGGATGCTGCAAATGTAGCAATCGATACAGTAAACGTTGCCATGGTTGAGTCTGAAACAACTCAAATGACAATGTACGATGCTGGAGAAGTTGATTTCTTAGGTGCTCCATACGGAACAATTTCTCTTGACGCAATCGACCGCTTAAAATCTGAAGATGCATTAAACGTAACAGATTTAGCAGGTATTTACTGGTACAAATTCAACACGAAAGATCCTGTAATGCAAAACGAAAACATCCGTAAAGCATTAACACTTGCGATTGACCGTGAAGCACTAGTATCAAACATCGTAAAAGGTGAACAACCACCAGCACTTGGTATGGTTCCAGATTCAGTTGCTGGCTTTGGCGATGACGAAGGATACTTCAAAGACGCTGACTTCGCAGAAGCGAAAAAATATTTAGAAGCTGGTTTAAAAGAGTTAGGCTTAGCTAGCGCGAAAGATTTAGAAGTAAAAGTTTCTTACAACACGTCTGAAGCACACTCTTCTATCGCTCAGTTCATCCAACAAGGCTGGACTTCTGAGTTAGGTATTACAGTTAAGTTAGACAACGCTGAATGGCAAGTATACTTAGATAAATTATCTAACGGTGACTTCCAAATCGGTCGTCTAGGATGGGGTGCTGACTACAATGACGCATACTCATTCTTAGAAATGTACAACTCAGCTACAAACGGTAACAACCAAACTGGTTGGTCTAATGACGAATACACAAACCTATTAAAAGCTTCTACTACTGAAACAGACGCTGCAAAACGTACTGAAATGTTACAACAAGCAGAAGAAATTATTATGGAAGAAATGCCTGTAGCACCTGTGTACTACCAAACAAACTTATTCATTTCACATGATAACGTTGAAAACATGGCACCAGATGCATTAGGTAACATCAACCTAAAATTCGTTGACGTGAAATAATTGTCGTTATTCTTAGTAAATACGATTTGTATTTACTCTATATAGTAGGAGGTGTCTCAAATTGATGAGACACCTCCTTTCACATTATCTGAGAATATTCAAAATAATAAAAAAAGGAGGTTGGGAACATTGCTTAATTTTATCTTTAAACGATTACTTTACATCGTACTTGCAATGTACTTAATTATTACAGCGACGTTCTTCTTAATGCAGTTAGCTCCTGGTAGTCCGTTCGCGAGTGAACGTGAATTACCACCAGCGATTGAAGAACAATTAAACGCAAAATATGGTCTGGATAATCCTTGGTATATCCAATATAAAGACTATTTAGTAGATACCATTACATTTGATTTTGGTGAATCTATGAAGTATAAAGGACGCTCAACGAACGATATTATCGCAGAGAGTTTCCCTGTTTCACTTGCTTTAGGTTTAGAGGCAATGATTTTAGCCATTGGTATGGGGGTTTTACTAGGAGTTGTCTCCGCCCTATATCACAATAAATGGCCAGATTATGCCGCAACAATTATTGCGATTTTAGGTATTTCTGTACCATCGTTCATCTTAGCTGGTTTACTACAGTACTACTTATCATTCCAAGCAGGCTGGTTCCCAGTTAGTGGTTGGAAAGGCTTTACGTACACAATCCTACCAGCGTTAGCGATTGCAGTTACACACGCAGGTTTCATCGCGAAGTTAACGCGTTCTAGTATGTTAGAGCAAAACAATAGCGAATACGTAAAATTAGCGCGTGCGAAAGGTCTTGGAAAATGGACAATCGTATTCAAACACTCATTACGTAACGCATTATTACCAGTTGTTACGTACCTTGGTCCATTATTTGCCGGGGTTATTACAGGTAGTTTCGTTATCGAGCAAATCTTTGCCGTACCAGGACTTGGTCGCCACTTCGTAACAAGTATTACAAACCGTGACTACACAGTTATCATGGGTACGACCGTATTCTATTCATTAATTTTATTAGTAGCGGTATTAATCGTTGATATTTTATACAGCGTGATTGACCCTCGTATTAAATTGAAAGGAGCGAAAAAATAATGGCTCAAAACGAACAGCAAATTCCAAAAGTGTCACCTGACATGTTCGAAGTGGTTGGCCGTTCTGAAAATACGGACGCATTATCGAAAAAACAAGTGTCTTATTGGAAGGAAGTATTTTATCGCTTCTCTCATAACAAATTAGCTGTTATCGGCATAGTACTATTAATGCTTATCGCAGGCTTTGCGATTATTGCTCCAATGCTTTCTTCTTACACATATGAACAAAACGTTGGTTTATACAACACAGCACCATCTGCAACACATTGGTTTGGTACAGATGACCTGGCACGTGATATTTTCGTTCGTGCTTGGGAAGGTGCTCGTATTTCTCTATTCATCGGTATTACTGCCGCAGTGATTGATTTAATTATCGGTGTGCTGTGGGGTAGTATTGCTGGACTTGCAGGCGGACGCGTAGATAATATTATGATGCGTATCGCCGATGTGTTAACAGCGATTCCATACTTACTTGTGGTAATTATCCTACTAGTAATTATGGAACCAGGTTTAGTGCCAATGATTATTGCCCTATCAATTACAGGTTGGGTCAACATGGCGCGTATCGTACGAAGTGAAGTATTAAAAATCAAAAACCAAGAATACGTGCTTGCCGCGCGTACGTTAGGTGCAAACCAATGGCATATTATTAAGCGTCACTTAATTCCAAATGCTATGGGTGCGATTTTAGTAACAATGACAATGACAATTCCAAGTGCAATTTTCACTGAAAGTTTCTTAAGCTACTTAGGTTTAGGTGTACAAGCACCATTAGCCAGCTGGGGTACAATGGCCTCTGAAGGTTTCAAAGCACTTCAATCTGCACCATGGCGATTACTGTTCCCTGCAGCTTTAATCTCAATTACGATTTTCGCCTTTAACGCAGTTGGAGACGGCTTACGTGACGCACTTGATCCGAAATTACGAAAATAGGAGGCGTACACTATGAAGAAAAAAGTATTAGAAGTAAAAGACTTACGTGTCAATTTCAAAACGTACGCTGGTGTTGTACAAGCCGTACGTGGCGTTAGCTTTGAGCTTTATGAAGGTGAAACGCTCGCAATCGTTGGTGAATCCGGTTCAGGTAAATCGGTAACGAGTAATGCCCTTATGAAATTAATTCCTCAGCCACCTGGCATTTATGCCGGTGGTGAGATTAACTTTAACGGTCGCGACATCATTCCATTAACTGAAAAAGAAATGATGAAAGTACGTGGTAACGATATCGCGATGATTTTCCAAGATCCAATGACGGCTCTTAACCCAACGATGCGTATTGGGAAGCAAATTACAGAAGTGATCATCAAGCATAATAAAGCAGGTTCTAAAGAAGAAGCCAAACAACGTGCGATTGAGTTACTTGATCAAGTAGGGATTCCCTTCCCAGAGCAACGTTACAAATCATACCCTCACGAATTATCAGGTGGTATGCGTCAACGTGTCGTAATCGCGATTGCCCTTGCAGCGGATCCGAAGCTATTAATCGCTGACGAACCAACGACTGCACTTGATGTAACAATCCAAGCCCAAATTTTAGAGCTAATGAAAGAAATCCAAAAGAAATCAAATACGTCGATTATTTTCATTACCCATGACTTAGGTGTTGTAGCCAATGTTGCAGACCGTGTTGCTGTTATGTATGCGGGCCAAATTGTGGAGTACGGAACAGTCGAAGATATTTTCTATAACCCACGTCACCCATATACTTGGGGCTTACTAGGCTCAATGCCAGACTTAAACAACTCATCAGATGAGCTACTAATGGCGATTCCTGGTTCCCCACCAAACTTAATCGATCCACCAAAGGGTGATGCATTTGCTGCTCGTAACGAGTTCGCGATGAAGATTGACTTTGAAATGGAGCCACCAATGTTCCAAGTATCGGATACGCACTACGCAAAAACGTGGTTACTGCATCCTGATGCACCAGAAATGCCAATTCCTGATGCGGTAGCACGCCGTATTCAAGGCTACAAGCAGGAGGGCAACTAACATGTTAGAAAAACGCAGCAAAATTTTAGAAGTAAAAGGCTTAAAACAACACTTCGGTACAGCGAAACAACCGATTAAAGCAATCGACGGCATTTCGTTTGATGTGTATGAAGGCGAAACATTAGGGTTAGTTGGGGAATCTGGTTGTGGTAAATCAACAACAGGTCGCTCAATTATTCGTCTATATGACATCACAGAAGGTCAAATCAACTTTAAAGGCCGCGACATTTCAGAGTTAAAATCACGTAAAGATTTACTACAATTCAATCGTGAAATGCAAATGATTTTCCAAGATCCATACGCGTCGTTAAATCCTCGTATGACAGCTGGTGAATTAATTGCAGAAAGCTTTGAAATTCATGGTCTATATAAAAACAAAAAAGAACGCCAAGCGCGCGTTGGTGAATTACTAGAAGCAGTTGGTTTAACACGTGAGCACGCGAACCGTTATGCCCATGAGTTTTCAGGTGGTCAACGCCAACGTATTGGTATTGCGCGTGCACTCAGCTTAGATCCAAGCTTTATCATTGCCGATGAGCCGATTTCAGCACTAGACGTTTCCATCCAAGCGCAAGTCGTTAACTTATTAAAACAACTTCAAAAAGAGCGTGGGTTAACTTACCTGTTCATCGCCCACGATCTATCGATGGTAAAATACATTTCAGACCGTATCGCGGTAATGTACCGTGGGAAAATTTTAGAGCTAGGTTCGGCGGATGAGATTTACAACAATCCAATCCATCCTTACACGAAGTCTCTTTTATCTGCTGTCCCTCAGCCAGATCCTGCCTATGAAAAAGGGCGCGTGCGTATTCCATACAAGCACGTAGAGCATGACCCAGCAGCAGAAGTAGTCGAAGCACGCCCAGGTCACTTCGTCTTCGGTACAAAAGCACAAGCAGAAGAATGGGCTAAGTAGAAAATTTATGCGCCCTTTCAGCTCCGTGAGCCATTGGAGGGCCCGACGTAAAAGTAAACGTTCTACCACTTTTGCAGGAGGGTTCGAAATGTCCGAGGGGCTAGCGCATAAATCTAGACACTGCTAAAAACAAAGTAAAAACTCCTTCACGAGGCAATTGTGAAGGAGTTTTCTATATATAAGGCAAATTTCCAAAATCGTAGTTTTCTAAGCTCATGTCCGTTGTACTGCGTTCCGGGGCAGGCTTTGCGGGCGGCGTGGCTTCAACTAAATATTCTATGCCTCTTGCGGTGGCATAGAATATTGGATTTTCCGCGCACGCTTAATCGCCAAGGAGTCCGCCGCCTCGCGTAAGCGCATGCGGCTTAATTTCTGCTTTTACTTTATATCGAGAGCAAAATTTTGAATTGGCGGGCCTCGCATGCGGCATTAGAGAAAGTGGTAGAGACACGTACGACGTGACTCTAACGCTTTCATGCCGTTGCCCGCCAATAAAAGTGCAAAACTTTATACGAAAAGCTTTTATTTAAAAAGCTTCTGACGTCGTTTTTGCTTGCATGTGTAGTGTTAAGTAGTCAGGGCCGCCTGCTTTTGAGTCTGTGCCTGACATGTTAAAGCCGCCAAATGGTTGATAGCCTACGATTGCGCCTGTGCAGCCACGGTTGAAGTATAAGTTACCTACGTGGAATTCCTCACGCGCATATTCTTGGTTCATACGGTTTGATGTAATGACCGCGCCTGTTAAGCCGTACTCCGTATTATTGGCAATCGCAATCGCTTCTTCAAAGTTTTCCGCTTTTGTTATTGCAACAACAGGTCCGAAGATTTCTTCTTTCATAATACGCGCTTCTGGTGCCACATCGGCAAACACGGTTGGATTTACGAAGTAGCCTACTGAATCGTCTGCTGTACCCCCAGCGACTAAGCGACCTTCACCTTTACCGATTTCAATGTAATCATTAATTTTTTTGAATGCCGCAGCGTCGATCACTGTTGCCATGTAGTTTGAAGGATCTGCTGGGTCACCAATTGTTAACTCTTTTGTTAGTGCTTCCACACGGTCTACCACTTGATCGTATACATCTTTCACGATAACAACACGTGAACATGCAGAGCATTTTTGACCTGAGAAGCCAAATGCTGATTTCACGATTGATTGTGCCGCTAATTCTAAATCTGCTTCCTTGTCGACAACAATTGTGTCCTTACCGCCCATTTCAGCGATGACACGTTTGATCCAAATTTGACCTTCATTTAATACCGAAGCACGTTGGTTAATACGTAGACCAACATCACGTGAGCCTGTGAATGAAATGAAGCGTGTTTTCGGATGGTCTACTAAATAGTCCCCTACTTCAGCACCGCTACCCGGTACGTAGTTGACGACACCTTTTGGTAAGCCGGCTTCTTCTAGCACTTCGATAAATTTATAGGCAACAACGGGAGTCGTTGATGCTGGTTTTAATAACACCGTATTCCCTGTAACAACAGCTGCTACTGTAGTACCTGCCATAATAGCGAATGGGAAGTTCCATGGTGAAATGACAATACCAATCCCTAAAGGAATGTAGTCATAACGGTTGTATTCATTTGGACGGCTTTCTACTTTGCGGCCATCCTTCATTTCTAGCATTTGGCGACCATAGTATTCTAGGAAATCGATTGCTTCTGCTGTATCCGCATCAGCCTCGTTCCATGGCTTCCCTGCTTCTTTTGTTAGCCAAGCAGAAAACTCATGTTTACGACGACGAATAATCGTTGCCGCTTTAAATAATACGTCTGCACGGATTTCAGGCTTTACTTTTTTCCAAGATTGAAACGCCTTATCCGCCTCTTGCATCGCTTTTTCAGCTAGCTCTTGTGACGCCTTTGATACAGAACCAATCATTTCTGTTTTCTTTGCTGGGTTATATGATACGATTTTGTCTTCTGTTGTGATGCGCTCACCACCAATAATGAGTGGATATTCTGCGCCAATTTGTGACTCTACCTTTTTCAATGCTTCTAAATATGCTTGCTTGTTTTCTTCTACCGAAAAATCTGTAAATGGTTCGTGCTTATAGTTAATCATCTGTCCATTACCTCCGATATAAAAGTGCAATATTATTTTGCATAAAAGTGTATTTCTTAATTCGAATTATGCAATATAATAATGCTTAATGCAATAATTATTTCTTAAAAGCAAAAAATCTCTCATTCATGCTAAAATAATGCTAAGGGGGCAAAAGCGCATGAAACAGCTAGATATCTCTAGTGTCTTTGAATTTATGATTGAAAAAATTGAAACTGGGCTTTGTGCCATAGATGAAAATGGACGTGTGGTTGTGTACAACAAAAAGATGCGTGAACTAACAGGTGAATCACTCGAAGACATTACGCAGCGTTTTTTATCGCAATCGCTCGACTTTAACTTAGAGCAAAATATGCTTCAAAAAGTGTTAGCCTCTGGTAAAAGTTTTAAACATGTTAAACAAACGTTTTGGAATGCGCGCGGCGAAGAAGTGACGATGATTAATGACTATTATCCGTACACGTTAAGCAACGGTACAAAAATCGCCATTCAATTAGCGCGTGACATTACACAGCAAGAATTTTTAATGGATCGCCCGCTTAGTCGTTACGGTGCGCCGTTAACATTCGATATTATTACCGCCGTCTCAAAATCGATGAAGCAAGTCATTCAGCAAGCAAAAATTGCAGCGCTTGGTCGTATCCCGGTTATGCTCGTAGGTGAATCAGGTACTGGTAAGGATATGATTGCTGAAGGCATTCATCATGAGCTACAAGAAAAAAACGAACGCTTTGTCACACTCATTTGCCGACGCAATGAAGAAACCTTACTTGCGCAAATTGAAAAATATATTGCCAAAGAGAAAAATTATACGTTTTTTGCCGAGCGTATTGAATTTTTATCAAGCAGTGCACAGGAGCGTATTATTGAGCTCCTTGAACTGTATACCGATCGCAATCACGTATTTGTGG
The DNA here is from genome assembly GCF_038051985.1 of Solibacillus sp. FSL H8-0523. Taxonomy (NCBI): domain Bacteria; kingdom Bacillati; phylum Bacillota; class Bacilli; order Caryophanales; family Caryophanaceae; genus Solibacillus; species Solibacillus sp. FSL H8-0523. The sequence continues at coordinate 3,710,811 of NZ_CP150291.1, forward strand.
CGAGTATCGGTGAAGACCCGATTGATTTAATTCAACAAAGTCGCCTTTCAAAAAACTTGTATTACTTATTTTCAAATTTAACGATTCAAGTGCCCGCCCTGCGTGAACGTCGCGAAGATATTAAACCATTTGTTGATGATTATTTCATGCGTCGCCGCAAGGATTATGGCATGAGCGTCAAAGGACTTTCACCAGATGTTGAGGAAATTTTCTTAACATACGACTGGCCAGGTAATTTAAAAGAGCTTGAAGTGTTACTTGATGATATTAGTGCGTTGTTAACAAATGAGGAATATGTGGAAATGGCGCACATTCCCGCTTACTTCAAGTGGAAGCTGAAGCAAACTGAGCCTGCAACGACAGAAGCTGAGCAGCTATTTGATTTCTCGCAGCAGGAATTGCAACCACTTGATGAGTATATGCGTAAAGTAGAAGATCATTACATTAGCCATGCGCTTCAACTAAATAACGGAAATATTTCTCAAACCGCTAAGGCATTAGGCATTCACCGACAAGGCTTACAGTACCGCTTGAAGCGTAAATAACCAGCTGAATTGGAAATTTCATATGTAATTTCAGACAAGAGTGACACATCCCCATTGTGTCGCTCTTGTTTTTTTGATTGTGCACAATTATTTTGCACTTGATAGTTTAATCGCTTTAATTAGAATTTTCATGTATAAGAAAGATATTTCGATAAAATTTTTATTGTCACAACCTGTTGATATTACTCAGTTTTTCTTTTTCACAAACCCTTAGGCCATCAAATTCTATTTCCAATTTTGATTTTTTGTTTTATACTCACCTCAACGTATTCAAAAACTAATTTTTAACCGAGGAGGAGTATTCAATATGTCATTAAAAGATTTTTTTATCGCACTTTCTGAAAATCAAACGTTAAATTCTGCAGCACAAAAATACGGCTATCAGCTTGGGGCGCAATCTGTGGTTGCAGGCACAAATATTGATGAAGTGGTAGAAAGCATTAAAGAATTAAACGCACAAGGCATTGCATGCACGGTTGATAATTTAGGTGAATTTGTTTTTGAAAAAGAAGCGGCCCTTGCAGCAAAAGAGCAAATTTTAGCAGTCATTGAGCGCATTCATAGCGACAATTTAAATGCACATATTTCATTAAAACCATCTCAATTAGGGTTAGATATTGACTTAGATTTCTGCTATGAAAACTTAAAAGAAATTGTCGCCTTAGCAAATAACTATCAAATTTTTGTGAACTTTGATATGGAAAACTATGCGCGTCTTTATCCTTCATTTGATTTATTAGAACAACTAAACGCGGAATACGGCAATGTTGGAACGGTTATTCAAGCTTATTTCTTTGAATCAGATGACAATATCGAGCGCTTTAAAGACTACCGTTTACGCTTAGTGAAAGGCGCTTACAAGGAAGATCCATCGGTGGCCTTCCAAGATAAGTTCGATATCGACCGCAAATTTATAGCACAAATTGAATATCATTTATTACATGGGAAATTTACGTCCATTGCGACGCATGATCATAATATTATCAATCACGTAAAACAATTCGTGAAGCAGCACGACATTCAAAAAGATAAATTTGAATTCCAAATGCTTTACGGTTTCCGCACAGATATGCAGCTAAGCCTTGTTAAAGAAGGGTATAACTTCTGTACGTACGTACCGTTTGGTGAGGACTGGTACGGCTATTTTATGCGCCGTTTAGCAGAGCGCCCTCAAAATATTAATCTCGTAACAAAACAAGTGTTTAACAAAAAAACAAATACACTTTTAGCAGTAGCTGCTGGTGCATTTTTAGTTGGTCGCTTAACGAAAAAAAGTAAATAATTGCGCGGAGGTGCTACGAGATATTGCGTTGACGGGGGTCTATTGATTCATGCTAAACTAAGCAAAAACTTATCAATAAAGGAGCTGTTTTCATGTCGGATTACAGTTATCAATTATTGGCAATTATCATTTATATGATTGCGATGCTTGGTATTGGCTGGTATGCCTTTCGTAAAACAAGTAACTTAACAGATTATATGTTAGGTGGACGTGGACTTGGTGCTACTGTTACTGCATTAAGTGCGGGTGCTGCAGATATGTCGGGCTGGCTGTTAATGGGACTGCCTGGTGCCATTTATTTATCTGGTCTTGTTGAAGCATGGCTTGCCATTGGGTTAACAATTGGTGCCTATTTAAACTGGTTATTCGTAGCGCCGCGCTTACGTGTCTATACACAAGTAACGAACAATTCTATTACAATTCCGAGTTATTTAGATAACCGTTTACGTGATCAAACGAAACTATTGCGTATTGCATCAGGGATTATTATTTTAGTATTCTTTACGTTTTACGTATCGTCAGGAATGGTGTCTGGCGGGAAATTCTTTGAAAGCTCATTCGGTATGGACTATCATACAGGGCTCTTATTCGTATCAGCCGTAGTCGTTGCGTATACGTTATTTGGCGGGTTTTTAGCAGTAAGTTATACGGATGTTATTCAAGGGTTAATTATGGTTGTTACACTGATTGCCGTACCAGTTGTAGGAATTTTCTTGACGGGTGGAATTGGTGAAACCGTCGATTCGATTAAAGCCTTTGACCCTGATATGTTCAACCTACTCCCTGCTAGTGCAACAGCAGCGATGATAATTTCATCACTTGCTTGGGGACTTGGTTATTTTGGTCAGCCTCATATTATCGTGCGCTTTATGGCGATTAGCTCGGTCAAAGAAACAAAGTCTGCACGCCGCATCGGTATTGGCTGGATGATTTTCAGTTTACTTGGAGCAATGGCGACAGCTCTTGTAGGCGTTGCATACTTCCAACAGCAAGGCACAGAACTGAAGGACCCAGAAACGGTATTTATCGTCTTAGGTCAAATTTTATTCCACCCGTTTATCGCGGGGATTGTGCTTGCAGCGATTTTAGCAGCGGTCATGAGTACGATTTCTTCACAGCTAATCGTAACGAGCTCTGCTTTAATTGAAGATATGTATAAAGCATTATTTAATAAAACCGCATCGGATCAACACTATGTATTTTTAGGGCGCTTAGCCGTATTATTCGTCTCGATTTTCGCGGCGGTTGTTGCTTGGAATCCAGAAAGTACAATTTTAGGGCTTGTTGGTTTTGCATGGGCTGGCTTTGGTTCAGCGTTTGGACCGATTATTCTATTATCACTATTTTGGCGTAAGTTAACAAATTACGGCGCACTTAGTGGGATGGTTGCCGGTGCAATGGTCGCATTCGTATGGGGCCGTACAGAAAGCTTAGCAAGTCAGTTATATGAAATCGTCCCCGGCTTCTTTACCTGCCTTATTGTGGCGATAGTTGTGAGTTTGATTACGTATAAGCCGAACAAGGATATCGAGCAAGAATTCGATGAAACCGTGCGTATTTTAAACGAAGAACGAAAATAGTAAATAACGGGGCTGTTCGGAAAATACTTATTTTCTCGACTTCTCCTTAAACTAAAAAATCCATTAAATGGTATAATGCAAGCGTAGTTGGTTTTTAGCGACTGCGCTTGTATTTTATTTTATGGAGGTTTTACAATGCATCTATCGCAATTATTCCCTTCCCTTAGAAAACATACAACCTACCCACTACTCCAGCAAACATCGACGACGATTTTCTACGATGCGTCAAATCATTGCTGGTATGAAATTGATAAAAGTGAAATTTCCTCGCGTGATACTTTATTTTTAGCGCAATTTTTACAGCAAGCAGATAGCCAAAATCCGTGGTACTTACTATTAACACAAGGTATTGTCCCACCGAATTATACACAGTCAACTATCCGTGTTTTACAATATACGACAAAACATAATACGACACAGTTACGCTATGCGATTGAACTGTATTTCATGAGTGACGCTTTACTCGTTGAAGCTACCCCTAAAACCTTTTGGATCATCTTACTAAAAGAATATAGTGTTCAGGAATTAGAAGGGTTTATGGCTATTTTAGAAAACGATTTTTTCATGTATGGGCAACTATTTATCGGGCAACCGCTCATGATTTCACATACAGCTCATACACTGTTCTCGGTTGAACAGCTTATTTTCCAGCGAATTCAGCGCTATCACTTAACATCGATTTATACATTTACGCATAGTATTGTTTTTTTACTCCCTAGCTTTCTGCAGCTACCTATTCAACACTACCTAACACAGTTAACAACTGATTATTTGAACGAGGAGCTGATTGAAATTATTACGGTTCTCTTTAGTCATAACGGCAATATTTCCTCGAGTTCGAAGGCACTACATGTTCATCGTAATACTTTACTTTACCGTATCCAGCGCTTTTTAGATGAAACTGCGCTCGATTTGAAAACAAGTGAGGACTTATTAATTGCCTATTTGGCTGCGCAATCAGTTAAATTGACGAAATTATTGCAATAACTTTTGGCAGTTTGCCCAAAGCCATAAATATCCTTTTTCTTTATACTTAATGGTACGAAGGGAGAGGTTTTTTATGTTAGATTTTGATCACATTGTTAAACGTTATCCAGATGGCTATGTTGCGGTAAAGGACTTTCATTTACAAGTAGAGCCAGGCGAATTTATTGTATTAGTTGGTCCTTCTGGCTGCGGAAAATCGACAACCCTACGAATGGTTGCTGGTCTTGAAACTATTTCTGATGGTGAGTTACGTATTAAGGGAAAACGTATCAATGAAGTAGAACCAAAAGACCGTGATATCGCCATGGTATTCCAAAACTATGCGCTCTATCCACATATGAACGTCTATGAGAACATGGCATTTGGTTTGAAGTTACGTAAAATTTCCAAAAGCGAAATCGATAAAAAAGTACGTGAGGCTGCAGCTATTTTAGGCTTAAGCGAATTATTAGATAAAAAACCAAAGTCTCTATCGGGTGGGCAACGGCAGCGTGTTGCTCTAGGACGTGCCATCGTACGTGATGCGAAGCTATTTTTAATGGATGAACCATTATCAAATTTGGATGCAAAGCTACGTGTACAAATGCGTTCTGAAATTACTAAGTTACATTATCGTCTAAATACAACAACACTTTATGTAACTCACGATCAAACAGAGGCGATGACTATGGCAAGCCGTCTTGTAGTTATGAAAGACGGTGTTATTCAACAAATCGGTACCCCGCGTCAAGTATATGATACACCTGAAAATGTGTTTGTCGGGGGCTTTATTGGCTCACCTGCCATGAACTTTCTACGCGGCAAGGTAGTCGGTGATTATTTTGAAATCGGCAAGGAGAAAATTCGTGTTCCTGACCAAAAATTAGCTATTTTAAAAGAGCAAAACTATGTAAATGGCGAAATTATTTTAGGGATTCGCCCTGAGGATATTAATGATAACTTCGATGTGAATACCATTGATTCGGACAATAACATTTCAGCAACTGTACAGGTAAGCGAATTAACTGGAGCTGAAACCATCATTTATGCAACAGTTGAGGACCAGCAATTTGTCGGTAAAATTCACCCAGATGCAGATATCACAATGGGGCAACAGCTTAACTTAAACTTTAACTTAACAAAGGCTCATTTCTTTGATCCAACTACAGAAGCACGAATTCGTTAACGTAAAAAGGTGTCGTAAAAGTTCAATTAGCTTTTACAACACCTTTTTAATTTTTTACAGTAACGCCGCGCCAATTAACCCGGCATTTCCTTTATTGATGCTCGCTTGCACGCGTCCCTTTTTGTGCTCGAAAAATGGAAGGTTAAAGTAGCTATCGACAAGCTGGCCAATTTCATTTACTAGCTGCGGATGATGATTCATGACCCCACCACCTAATACAACAACCTGTGGATCAAGCAACAATATAAAGCTATGGATTTTTTGTGCAAGTTCTCGTTGCCACTGCTTGATAACGGCTGTTACCACTTTATCTCCGGCATAATATTGCTCGAAAAATTTCTGTAGCGTCTCCGTACAGCCTGTTTCACGCTCTAACCATTTTGTTAAACCTGGACCTGAACATTGTTCTTCTAAATAAGTACCTGTCGATGTAAGTGAAAAACCGATTTCTCCTGGAATTCCTGCGCCACGTAAAAATTGCCCTTCATGAATCGAACAACAAGCAATGCCCGTGCTCACCGTAATGTACACAAACGTTTCTTTTTGAAAATGACGGATTTTATATTCTCCATTTGCTGCAGTCATCATATCCGTTTCCATTAAAACTTTCGAGTTCGGATAAATCGCCTGTAGTCTTTCAACAAGCGGGAAATCTCGCCACGGCAAATTTTCTTGATGCACTACGATTCCGCGATGCAAATCTAAAATACCGGGTAGTCCTACCACAACTTTCACAACTTTTCCTTCTCGCTGCTTTAACAATGTTGTAAATCCTTCAATAATCGATTCAAACAATGTTTCCGATTGCTGTGGGCTTGTAATTTCTAGCTGTTGCAGCAAAGTTTCTGGTTGCTGTGCACTCGATATAGCGAGTGCGAGTTTCGTTCCACCGATATCAGCGCTTAGTATCCACACATTCAGCCACCTGCTTCACATAAATCCCGTAGTTTTTCCAAACGTTATAGCCTAGCTTTTCATAAAAGATAATTAAATCGGTCCAGTCGATAAACAGCGTTTGTTTACCGCGCTGCTGTAAGTAATATTCCGCCGCTTCAACAACCGCTCTTCCTAAACCGTACTTGCGATAAGATTCCGCGATGCCTAGGGGACCAATCCCGCCTAGCTGTTCAAACTGCTCAGCCCAGTTGTAGTTCGGTCCTTTCCACGCACTATGCTCATCATTAATACGACAAAAGCCTACGATTTCTCCAGCCCATTTTACAACGACGTAATCGCGACCGGTTCCACCCTGTGCAAAGTAATCATGTGCTTCAAATGTCCAGCGCCCTGGGAAAGCCTTTTCGATAAAAGCAAGAAACGCTTGCTGTTCCTCTTGCTTTAAAAGCACAAACTCGGCTTGTTCGTTAATAGGTAATGTAAAAGGGGCTGTAACATTTTTTATAAAATCAACACTTTCAACGAGTCGCTTAAAGCCTTTAGCCTGCGCAAATTCCACACCCGCTTGCTCTGCTAGCGGTACACCACATACTAGATGCCCTACATCACCACCAAGTTGAATTTTTGTTACCCCTCGTTCGGTTAATGCACGCTCTGCATATTCATAAAGCTCTGTCGCGATCTTTTGACGACGATAATCTGGATGAACAACTAGCATTTGAATCCAACCATGCGCTTTGTTTAACGTGATTCCATGTGTATCATGCCACATTTTTGCAATCACAACGCCTACAATTTGACCGTCCTGCTCCTTTACCGCACTACCTTCCTGTAGAACAAAGGGTGACTGCCATGTGTTTTGCTCTAATAAACGGTCTGTTAGTTGTAAATCAGGTAAGCAGGAATTCCATAAATTTAAAATTGCTGTATGATCATTCTTTGACAATGTTTTCAACATTTATATGCTCCCTCCAAACGTTTCTTCCATCCTACGAATCGGGTCATCATTAATAGACATATCCCACTCAACGACGTGTCCCTGCTCCAGTAGCTGCTGCTTTAATTGCGCATACGTTACATGCTGTACTGCTGTTTGCTGCTCAATTGCGAGCGCGGCTAACGTACCGGCCACTTGCCCAAGCATCATAAATACCGGTTCCATACGAATCGAGCCATACGCAATATGAGATGCACTAATACAAACGGCGACAATTAAATTGCTACACTGCTGTTTTTTTGGTAGTAACGCCCGAACATCAATTGCAAACGGCTTCACTGGTATTTGAATATCCCCTTCATTGACAACTCGACCGTTCAGCACAACCCGGCGGCAATGGTGTGAATCCATATGAAACGATGCAACCGCGATTGGCTGCTCACAAATTTGTCGTTGTAGCGCATGATGTTCAGTCATACAATAGTCCGTCAGTAGACGACGCGCCTCACGAATATAAAGTTGTCTTGGCCAATGATGCGTTTCGATAAATTCATCTGCCGCTAATCCCCACTCAGCAACCTCTTGTCTAATTGCTAGAGGCACCTTGGCGTCATTTGCCAAAAAGTAAAGCAGGCCAGCAATATATGTCACATGCTGTTGGAAAATCTCTTCTCGCTCTTGATAACTCGCATCGGGAAATGCATAATTCATGCCAATAAAATCTGTAGAAAACGCCCCGTGATTATTTAAATCCGTTTTGCCATTCATTAACGGCGTATGCAACTTCATCGCATCCCAATGACCTGCCTCCAAGTAGCGTAATAATAACGCATAATGCTCGCGTTGATAATTACGTGGCTTTGGAAACGGAACCTTATGATCTTTTGTTAAGCACATCCGAAAATTGTACGCTTGAATGCGTGCATCACCAGCGCCATTTTGTTCTGTTACCACTTCGTCACTAATCCCGTACAGTAAGCCACTTTCAGGCTGACCCTCAATTTTATATGGATCGATAAAGCTTTCAAATTTATGGTGCTGCGTGCCAAACTGAACGCCATTATAAATTTCCTTATACACAGTTCCTGCCTCACGCCCAACGATATACGACACACCTGCATGGGCTAATAAATCCCCTTCATAGCTCGCATCGATAAATTGCTGCGCCGCATACGTTGTGCCATCTGTCATTACAACCTGTTGAATAACGCCATCCTCTTTATCAACACTAGCAATAAATTGCTCTTTTTGTACATCGATTTTAAGTTCACTTAACCAATCTCGAAAAATTTGCTCCGCTACATGTGGTTCAAAGCGCGTGCATTTTTCCACGTTGTAATACTTTGCAAGTTCATCGTAAAACTTTTTTGCTAAGCCACCTAATGCCCGCTCAGTGCCTAAATCCGTTGCTCCTAAGCCGCTCGTTGTCATGCCACCGATAAACCGACTACATTCTGCAATGCGCACGGAGTAGCCCTGCTTTTTTAACGTAATCGCTGCCGTTATGCCTGCTGGTGTGGCACCATATACGAAAACATCCTGCTTAAAATGACAGTCACGTACCTGCTTTTCACGATAATAATAAACCGAATCCCACATTATAAAGCCTCCCAACGTTTCTTCGTCACAGCAACTACTTGCTTTAAAGCTTCTACATAATGAATAAGTGGGGCTTCTGCTTTGGCTTCATTTAATAATCGTTCAATGGCTGTTAACATATCTATAACTTCTTTCTTAGCTACAGGATTGTTCGCTTCCACAACACGACTTGGGAAAAATTCAGCGTTATAGCGACTATTTTGTGCTAGCTGCTGTTCAATTTGCTCAGCAAGCTGCTGCATGGGCAATGAAAGTAAATACGGGATTGTTTTTAGTTCTTCCCACAAAGAACGCGCAAAAATAATGTTATTCAGTTGTTGATACTGCTGATAATCATAATTTCCCATATGTGGCTGCGCCTTTGACACTTTATGTAATGGCACAACTAAATTAACGAGCCCATCACAGCCCGCTTGCTTATAGTGCTCCACATCAACAGCAATGCGTTTAAATAATAATGGGAATAACTCACTTAGCATAAAATGATCACTATAGTATTCAAATACAGTGATATCCTTTTGTGTCGCTTGTCGCCAGTCTATTAAGCTTTTCCATGCACGTAGATCTCGCTCATTTTCATAGCTTTTTGTGTAATCACGTCCCCAATAAGCATATAAAATATCCGTTGTGCCTACTTGCTGATCGTTTCGTTCGAGCATTTCCCAACTTAAGCCTGCGTTATAAACGATATGCTCGACCTTTATGTCCAGTTGCTCGCTTTCCAGTGCTTGCTGAAGCTTTTCCGTAAAGGAAATATAGCGTGTCAAAAATTGAACAGCTTCCTCACCCTTAGCGCCTACATCCTCTGGCCATAGCGATATGCGGCGAATAACAGGTTGCTGCTGACAATACGCGACGATTACTTGAATAACCTGCTGTTGTGCTTTGTCATCTTGTAAAAAGTCATGATTATTAATCGCGTGCGCGGCTGTAAATTCAGTTTCCTCGCCAATTAAATCATTTACCGCACCATCCGCCGCCATTTTTCCAGACACATTTAATCTATTCGCCTTGGCAATTAAGTAACGTAAACTATGCCCACCTAGCGTTACGTTAATGCCTCGCTTTTCAATATCCTCTAGTAAAGCATCCTTCACTTCATCCCATAAGAAAAAGGTAAAGAATACTTCATTTAAGCCATTTTTCGTCCCTACATCAAGCATGCTTTTTAAAAATGGGACATCATCAATCGTTTCAAATACATTGCCTCGGCGCGCAAATTTCGGCAACCCGATATAGTGCTGTGAAATGCCAGCTGGTGAGATTTTTTTCGGCTGCTGTAAATCAAAAAACACCAGTCCTTCTACCTTTTCAAGAAAACGATACACTCCGTATAAAAGTGCGCGGCTTGAATTGCCTCGAATGACATAGTGCTGTGGATGCTCTATTATTTCAAAGGAATCAGCCATCTCACCTACTGTATGGTGCTCTAGCTTAATCCCTTTTTCCCCTGTGTAATAACGCGTTAATTCCTCACTCGCAAACTGCTCGATTTTTTGCTGTAAGCTAGGTGATTTGTCCATCTCTTGCCCCCCTTTTGCTACTAGCTATTTAACATAAAGGATACCCAGCAACCGAGTATCCTTTCGTTGAACTTATAATGTTACGGCCTTTTTCGCGTCATTTGATGCATAGGCCTTTAAAGCAATTTCCAATGATTTCAAGCCATCATAGCCTGAAATTAGCGGATTTTGTTTGTTTTCTATCGCCTTTAAAAAATCGACAATTAAGTCAAAGTCCGTATCGTTTCCACTATAAAGATGAGTGAGTGATTTTTGATCCTTACTGTAAACATTCAGCTTTTCGTTGAAGACATCTACCTTTCGTGTTGCCTTTGTTCCAATTACTTCAATCATGACATCGCCCCAAGTTGGGAATTGCGGAAAGCGCGACCAACTGGCGTCATGCGAAGCAACGACGCCATTTTCAAACACAATCGTCATAATGCCCGCATCATCTGTATCTAGCTCTGTAAAATAGCGATTGGCAAATGCACTTACTTCCATAGCTTCACTGTCTAAATACCAACGCATAATATCAACCATATGTACGGTATGGTCTAATACCGCGCCGCCACCTGCAAGCTGTTCATCAATAAACCAACCACCTGGATTTTGTCCGCGATTTGTTGAGCGAATTGCGACAATGTCCCCAAGCTCACCTGCATCAATTGCTTGCTTTAAATCGCGAATTGGTGCGCTATAACGCACAGGATAGGCAATTGAAAGCTTTACACCGTTTTCCTCACAAGCTGCAATCATTTCTTCTGCATCTTCTAGTGTTGTCGCAATCGGCTTTTCACATAAAATATGCTTTTTTGCCTTCGCTGCAGCAATGACCATTTCCTTATGCAAAACATTTTCACTACAAACGAGCACAACATCGATAGGGTTGGCTAAAAACTGTGTTATATCCGCAAAAAATGGGACATCGTACGCTGTACTTGCTTGCTGACCACGCGAAAGATCCGTATCATAAATTGCCGTTAAGGTTGCTGACGGTATACGTCTTATCGCATCGGCATAGCTCGTTGCGTGAATATGCGCAAAGCTCATAATTCCGATATTCATAGCTGTTCACCTCTTTGTAGTAGTGCTAGAATTGCCTCGTACTTTTGCTCATAGCTTGCATCCCAACTAACCGCATGTGCCGTAATCGCCTCAATATTCTGATATAAATTCAGGTTATTGTCTCGATCACCTGTCATTTGTGCACTATCAAATTCTACAAGATGCTGATGGCTGCTCCATTCAAATTCAATACGTGCTTCACCTGTCATATATTCTAAATGCAGCATTAACTGATTTCCTAATTCACATAAAACAATGACATAGCGTACACCACTAATTTCGTTCGATCGGACCGTCACATGACGTGCTGCACCAAACCATTCGACTAATGCGAGCAGATCTTCTTCAATTGAAAAAGCTTCGTTCATTGTGCGACGAATACGTAGCACACCCTTTACCGTGTCATGGGCCGCAATTAACCCCTTTACTTGCAGTGAAAAGGAATATGACCATAAATCAAAGTACACAAACCCTTCACGGATATTTTGTGAAAAAGGCTTATAGGCTTCCTTTGTTGGTTGCTGCACAAGTGTTATCGTATTCGACTCCTCGCTACTTTGAGACGTAAATTGATAAAACGACGAATGCCTTAATTGTTTATTATTGGCTAAAACTAGTTGTACCATCTCATCACCTACAGTTTAATTTCTTGACCCGTTGCTGCGGATTCATAAATTGCACATAACATTTTCATTATCTCCACACCATCTTCTACTGGTGAAATCGGCTGTGTTCCTGTTAAGCAGCATGTGACAAAATGATGAATCTCGTTCGTAAATGCGCCTTCAAAGTCAAAACCTAACCTATCAATTTGTGGTGTCACATTTAAAATCGTATCGTGACGTTCTTGCACAATAACGAGCTCTGGTTCAATTTCTGCACCACCTTTTTCCCCGTACAACTTCACTGCTATTTCATCTTGTTTCGCCTGTAGGGTAAAGCTCACGTCAACAAATAAGGATGCACCATTTTCAAAGCGAATGAGGGCATTTGCTAAATCCTCTACATCATTTAACTCCGCATTATAGTCTGCTGCCTTATAAAATGATAAGTTTTCGATGTGCGCACGGTTGCCTAACTTTCTATATGTATTTCCTGTTACAGACACCGGCTTTGGCTTGCCCATCAAATACCAGCAAAGATCTATCATATGCACACCTAAATCCATTAACGGCCCGCCACCTGATTTTGAACGATCACTAAACCAGCCGCCTGGATTACCTAAGCGACGTAAGCACGAAGCCTTTGCATAATAAAGCTCGCCTAACTCATCAGCATCAATGAATTTTTTTAATACAGCAACATTCGAAGCAAATCGGCGTACATAGCCCACTTGTAAAATTTTATTGGATTGTTTCACCGCTTCTTGAATTGCATAGGCTTCATCTAACGTTACGCTAAGTGGCTTTTCAAGCAACACATGCTTGCCACTTTCTAGTGCTTTAATCGCTAATTGTGCGTGCGAGTTATTCCACGTACAAATGCTAACTGCATCGATTTCTTCATTTGCGAGCAATGCATCCACATGTGTATAAAGCTTCGTCACCTGATACGTTTCGCCAAGCTTTTGCAGTCGTTGTTCGTTGTGATCGCAAATAGCTAAAAGCTCGACCTGTGGATGTGCAAAATATGGACCTAAATGAAATTGTGAAATCGAACCGCCACCAATAACACCAACTTTTAACATGTTAGTCTCCTCCTGAAAAATCAATAATCGCTGTTAATTCTTCACTTTTTGCGAGCTGTTCATAAATTTGCGCTGATTGTTCGAATGGAACTTCTAGTTGAACAAAATCTGAAACATCAATCGCTTTTCTTTCTAACAAACGAATATAGGCAGCTAAATTGCGCCCCTGTGTCCAGCGCACATAATGATACGGATAATCAATGGCCTCTTTTTCGTAGCGTGCATCATAGCGCCCTGGACCACCTGCACGTGAAATTGTAATAACTGCTTCCTTTGCAAAAAGCGCTTCTCGATCAAATTGTGGTTCCACATCACCAACAATAACAATACGTCCTTGTTTACGTACCCAATGCAAACTACGCGCCGTTGTTTCGGAGTGCTTGCCACCTGCACATAATAAAATGGCATCAACACCTTGCCCTTTTGTAAACTGTTCAATATGCGCTTCCATTAACGCGAGATCAGTGAATACATCAATGCCCACATTTTGCTGAAGCATTGCTGCACGCTGTTCGTTTGGCTCATAGCAAATCACATCATAGCTTGCTGCCGCGCAAATTTTCGCAATCATTTGCCCCAGTACACCTAATCCGATGACAACAACTGATTCGCCAAACTGCAATTGCCCTTGGCGAATTGCGTGAATCGCAATCGTTCCATGTGCTGCAAATGCCGCATGCTGTAATGTAACGCTTTGTGGACATTTCGTAACGAGTGTTTCTGGAACGGCTAGCTGCGCCATATGCCCAACATAAGGAGCACCATAACAGGCCACTGTATCGCCTACTTTCACCGTTTTTACATTGTCCCCAATTGCCGTTACAACACCGACCGCACTATAGCCAAGCTGACGTACCCCATTGTGACTCGCTTCAATTAATAGGCGCTCTGTGCCTGGCGAAATGGCTGTATACATTGTTTTCACCATGACTGCTGTTGGAAAAAGCTGTGGTGCTTCAATTTCTAGTAATTTCGGAGTACCATTTTGTGCTTGTAAAGCTTTCACATTACTCACCTGATTTCCATTTTGCTAAATTTTCTTTGACAAAATCATCGTCATGTAAATGGGGGTACATTTCGTAAACACGCGTAATTTCATCTGCTTGTCCTTCACTTAAAACTTCATGGTTTGCTAAGCACCAATTCCCCTTTAGTAGCCCCTGTCTTGTTAATACTTCGTTAATGCCGGCAATACTCCCTTTAAATGCATGTGCCGGATCAAAAAATGCCGCATTCGCATCAGTTACTTCAATTGCCTTTGTTAGCCAAGCCCCTTCGATTTGTGCCTGTTCACGAATTGATTTCACGTCTTCAAAATACTGCACCGCGGTTTTCGCCCATACAGACCAATGCCCTAATAACCCACCAACGATACGCTTTTTCACGGTTTCACCATCAATCGTAAACGCATACTCCGTTAATAAATCAACAATAATGTTGTCATCATTGCCCGTATAAAGCGCAATGTCATTGCAGCGCGGGCTACTACATACGGCACGTACAACGTCTAATGTTTGATAGCGATTAAACGGTGCCATTTTAATGGCGTACACATTGTCAATGTTCGCTAGCTCCTGCCAGAAGCGATACGTAAATATACGACCGCCAACAGATGGCTGTAAATAAAAGCCGATTACTGGAATCACTTTAGCCACTTCGCGTGTACGCTGCAAGAGTGCTTCTTCTGTTAAATGACCTAAGCCGCCCATACTTAACAGTGCTAAATCATAGCCTAATTTTTTTAAGAGCACAGCTTCCTGTAAAGCTTGCTCAACCGGTCCACAAACACCTCCGATTTTAATAAATGACTCGGGTACATTTGCTTGCTGCATTTCCTCTATGGCTAACGTCAACACGCGCTCATATAAATTAAACTGTGGTTCACGAATTTCAAATTGCGTTGTATGCACGCCAACCGCTAATCCGCCAACACCTGCTTCAATATAGTATTTCGTTAATGCACGCTGGCTTACTTCATCCAATGTTTTACCTTCATTTAATGCTAGTGGATGGGCCGGAATAAATGCACCATCAAATAGCGCTTTTTTCACCGCTTCCCTCATTATTAAAACGCCCCTTTTCGCTCTTGGAAATGCGTTGGTTTATTTAATGTTGTGCCGTCTGCTTGTACCCAATCTGCAACTAAATCGAGCATTTGCTCTAATGTCACGCGTGGATAGCCAAATAATTTATGCGCATGTGCAGCTGTATTTAACAACGCAGTTGGTTGCTCTTCACCGACAATTTTTGCTTCTTTGCCAAAGCGATTTGCAAATTCCTTTGCTAACCAACGAACTGACAACGTTTCTGGTCCTGTTACATTTAAAATTTTCGCTGGTGCTTCGCAATGTAATAATGAACGAATTGCGTATTCATTGGCATCACCTTGCCAAATCACATTCACACTGCCCATTGTGACATCGACAGGCTCCTCCCTATACACGGATTTTGCAATTTCTAGAAGTACTCCATAGCGTAAATCAATTGCATAGTTGAGGCGGAACATTAACATCTTTGTTTGAAAACGATTTGAAAAGTTTGTAAAAATTCGTTCACGCCCTAATGTAGACATTGCATATTCTCCAATAGGTACAGGTGTTACATCCTCTGAACAATTGCCTGCCGTAACAGGCGAGAACGGATAAATATTGCCTGATGAAAAAACAACGATATTTGAATTTTTATACTTATCAGCGACACGACCTGGCACATACGTGTTCATTGCCCACGTAAAATGCTCGTTATTTACTGTACCGAACTTATTACCCGCCATGAAAATGACGTTTTTGACATCCGGTAACTGTGCAAGCTGAGCCTCGTCTAGTAAATCACACGTAATTGTCTCGATACCTGCTCGTTCTAATTCTTCTTTCATTTCTGGATTTGAAAAACGGGCTACACCGATAATGCGCTTTTCTACGCCCGCTTCTTCTACTGCACGTTTTGCCATTTTCGCTAATGTCGGGCCCATTTTACCAGCAATACCTAAAATCAAAATGTCGCCATCTATTTTTTTCATATCTTCTACAAGCATTGTAGAAGGTTCTGTCATAAATTGTTCCAATTGTTCAATCGTTTTCATCACACACACCCCTATAAAATTGAATATTCTTACATTTTGACGTAAAATTATTTTAGTATGAAATTTGGAGGCTTCTATATGACGAATCAAAACATACCATATACCTCTCAAAGTGTTATTGGGATTATTAGCCCTAATATGATGTTGCCGCTCATTAAAGAGACGTTACATGGATTCCCTAATCTTCAGGCAAACTATTTTATTATTCATGCTTTTGAAATAAACGAAGAATTAACAACTTTTATAGCTCAACACGAGATGCTTGTTATTGCAGACTCTTATATTTATCAACAATTAAAAAAATATGATTCTTCCCTACCCTTATATCAGCTAAACAGCCGGGCCATTCATTTATATCAATTACTGTTAACACACCAGCTAACAAATACGATACAACCCTATAGCTTTGACTTTTTACAGCAAAGCGATATTTTAGCGATTACACATCAACTGCAGCTCGAAATTGATTATGTGAGTGCTCCAGCAGATTCCATCGAACAAATGGTCGAACATCATATTGAGCATACGCAAAAAGGTTATTTAGCTATAACTACTGTCGCTGCCGTTTACGAGCAACTAAAAGCGCAAAACATAAAATGCGACTACCTTCGCCCAACAAAACAAGAAATGATTGTTGGCTTTGAACGCGTACTGCTTGCTAGTAAAAGTAGACAAAACAAGGAAACGCAAATTGTTTATGGCATTATCGAATTCGATTCATTGCCAGCAATAGATCAAACAAAGGCTGAACAAGTGCTCCAGCAATTCGCGCAGCAAATGGATGGTCATTTGATCCAACTGTCCCCATTGCAATATAGCTTTATTACAACGCGTGGTCAGTTCGAACGGGAAACACTTGGCTATAAGCATTTGCCCCTGCTATCACTCTTCAAAGAAGAACTACATACGAATTGTATTGTCGGCATTGGCTTTGGTTTAAGGGCCTTTGATTCCGGTCGCCACGCTAAACAAGCACTGTATCAGGCAAAGGAAAACGGGCCAAATGTATGTTATATCGTTCGTGAAGACAATCGCGTCATCGGTCCGATTGATACGACTGTGTTCATTAACTACGAACAATATCCACTTGCTATTACTGATTTGCACTTGCTTGAACGAGCAGAAAAAGCAGGTATGTCTGCATCCTATATTTCTAAATTAATGGGCCGTATTACGAAGCATCAAAAATATATCTATACCGCTGAAGAGCTAGCGCAAACGTTAAATATTACATTGCGAAGTGCCAATCGCATTTTGTTGAAATGGCTAGATGCAGGACTTGTCGACATTATTGGTGAGGAAAAATTAGCCCATCGAGGGCGCCCAAAGCGCATCTATCACATGCAATTTTTGGAAGAACTTAAACATTCCTAATCTACTATTTAGCACTTGCTGTTATTCGTTCCAATGTACGAATAATTTGCAGTGTTTCTACTTCTGTAATCGGACTTTTCTTTGTTATGAAAAATTGTTCGATTTCATCCACTAAGCGATCATAAAACTGAACATCACCTGCTGCTATTTCATGCCAATCGCTGTTCACCGCATCATGCACCGCAAATTGGAAGCTTTGACGCTTTTGTAAATAGCCGCGAATTGTTGAAATTGTTCCATCCTCAAAATGAAGCGTTATAAAATGTTGTTCAGCTTGGCATTGAACTGTAAGTGATTGAATCGCTCCAGGTTTTAGCGTTCCAATTATTTCGAGCGCATGAATTCCGTAATAAAAGTAATCATATGGCTCTAGCATCAGAAGCGGTGCTACAACATCTACCGCTTCGATGCTTTTTCTTTTTGCCTGTTGGACACTATCCGCAAAACGTAACGCGGAACAGCTCATCAGTGGAATGCCCTGCCTCTTGGCTAGCTTAATGATTTTACTTGCTTGCTCACTAGTGTTTGCTAGTGGCTTATCAATAAACACCGGTTTCTTCGACAATACCAATTCCTCAAACTGTCTGCTATGTTGCGCTGCATCTACAGAAGTGATTAGAAAAGCATCACATTGTTTATGTAACTGTGCGAGCGTATCAACAAAAGTAACTCCCATTTCTTTTAACTGCATCGTAATCGTTTCAATTCTTGATTGGCTCAGTGCTAAAGGTGAGCCACCCTTAAATGCGATAATGTTATGTCCCTTTTTCTGCAATCTTGTCACAAAGGCGATGGCATGCGAAGAATCTGTACCGATTACGCCGATTTTCATAAGATCACTCCTTTACTTAATACCTGACATGGTAATCCCTTCCGTGAAATACCTTTGGAAGAAAATGAAGATTAAAAATGTCGGAATAAATGAAATCGTGGCCCCTGCCATTTCGACACCGAAGTTCCCCTCTTTACCTAGCATTGAGGCTAGACCAACTGTTACTGGGAACATTTTTTCATTCGTTAAATAAATGAGTGGCTGGAATAAATCATTCCAGTTTGAAATGAAGGCAAATGTACCCACCGTCGCAATAACTGGGAACGACAACGGTAAAATAATTTTGAAGAAAATTTGCCAGTCATTTGCACCATCAATATAAGCGGCTTCCTCCAAATCCTTTGGAATGCCCTGCAAAAATTGTCGTACTAAAAATACGCCCATGATTGCCCACAGCTCTGGTACGATTAATGCCCAGTAAGTATTAATCCAACCAAAATCAGCAAACATAATATACTTTGGAATAATAAATAGTTGCTGCGGAATCATAATGACCGCCATGAAAGTCCAGAAAATTGCCTCTTTGCCCCAAAACTGTTTCTTTGCAAAAATATAACCTAGCAAAGCAGCAAATAACATTTGTGTAAATACCGGAATAATTGTAATTACAATCGAGTTCCAAATCCAGCGTAGGAAAATTCCATTTGAAAAAATTGAAATATAGTTTTGAATGGATGGGTCCGTTGGTAACCAAAATAGTGGATCAATTTGTGCCTGCTTTACTTCTTTTAATGAACCAAACACCATGATGGCGAATGGCATTAAGAAGATAATCGCTAAAATTGCTAATGCTGTATACGAGATAAATTTTTTCATTTTTCTGCTCCTCCCCGCACCAGCTTAATAATAGTTTGGATCTTTTCCGATATATTTTCGTTGGATTAATGAAATAATTAAAATGATGAAAAAAAGTACATACGATAGCACTGCAGCATAGCTTAAGTTTAAGCTTGTAAACCCTTGGTGATATAAGTAATACACAATCGTCGTTGTTGCATAATTCGGTCCACCATTTGTTAATAAAAAGGCAGAATCGAAAATTTGGAACGAGCCAATCGTCGTTGTTATCGCCACATAGAAGTGAATCGGCTTTAACATTGGGAAGGTTATTTTCCAAAACGTTTTCCAAGAATTTGCCCCGTCAATGCGTGCAGCCTCGTACAGCTGACGATCAATCGATTGTAAGCCCGCATAGTAATAAATCATCGTTGTTCCCGCTACTTTGAAAATACTTAATCCCGCTAATACAAGAAGCGCTTGTGATGAGCTCGACATAAATAGCTGCGGGTCAATCCCAACAAAGCCGATTAAATAGTTTACAAAGCCCTCCTCTGTACCGCGGAATAACCAGCCCCAAATACCTGCAATAATTACGAATGAAGTAACTACCGGTAAGAAGAACAGACCTTTAAAAAAGCCTGCAAACTTTACACCCGAATTAATGATTAGTGCAAGCACTAATCCTAATGCCATCGTCGGGATTATATAATAGATGGAAAATTTCACTGTATTCCATATTGCTTTCCACGCTATGTCATCATCTAATAATGTTTTCCAATGTTTTAGCCCTACAAATTCAGGGTCACCAATAATTTTCCAATCATGGAATGTTAAATAAAAACTCAAAGCAAACGGATATACTTGGAAGATAATAAAATGAATAATTACAGGAAGAAGCACGACATAAACTAACAAATTTTTATTAAATTCTCGTTTAATTCTTGTGCCAAGCGACTGCTTATTGTGCTGTTTAGAAGTTGTAGAGGTCACGCGCCTCACCCTTTCTTTTCATGAAGTAGACAGGGTGTGCTAAAAGTTATCTCACTTTTAACACACCCTTACTTCCCTCATTTTTTGCTAAAAGTCTCGCTGTATGATTGTTTTAATAAAATTTATGCACTTTGTAATAAGGGGCATTTCCGAAAGATTCAGAACGCCCCTTGTCACTAATTATTTGTTGATTAAGCCATCAATTGCTGCAGCTGATTTGTCTGCAGCTTCTTGTGGTGTTTGTTTACCTTCTAGCATCGCTTGAATTTCAGCTTGGATTAAAGGCATAACATTACGCCCTTCTG
This sequence comes from Solibacillus sp. FSL H8-0523, assembly GCF_038051985.1. Lineage (NCBI taxonomy): Bacteria > Bacillati > Bacillota > Bacilli > Caryophanales > Caryophanaceae > Solibacillus > Solibacillus sp. FSL H8-0523. The sequence goes on from NZ_CP150291.1 coordinate 3,731,423, forward strand.
GATGAATAATCCCTGGTTTTGCGAATTGTGTGTAACCCGCTAATTGCGCCATGTACTGCTGTGAATCGAAAATATCTTTCGCTTCATCGCGTGTTGGAATGTACTGTGTAATATTATTAAATGTACGTTGGTTTTCAGCGTTTGTAACATACTTCATGAATTCTGCCGCTGCTTCTGGATTTTTTGAAATTGCAGAACCTACGAACATTCCAACTGTACCGTAAGTTAATTGCTCCGCATCTTTTAATGGAGGTGCAATCACAAAATCAAATGGTTTTTCAGCTAATAAACGGTTTACCGAAATCCCTGAACCGTTTACCGCTAATAACTTTCCACCGAAGTATAAAGAATCATGATCTAAAGCTGTGATTGAATCTTGTGGAATCCAACCTTTTTTGTACATTTCGTTTATTAATTCAAACGCTTTTACTGATTCGGGTGTATTAATTAAAATATTATTGTCGGCATCAATTACATTACCGCCTGCTTGCCATAAGAATGGGTATAATGTGTTATTTAATGAACCACCACCTGCATAAGAGAATGCATAGTAGCCAGCTGCTTTTGCTTTTTCAGCTAACGCTTTAAACTCGTCCCAAGTTGTTGGTAAGCTGTTTTCATCCACGCCTAATTCTGTCAAAATGTTTTTGTTATAAACAAGTGATTCAGCCGTTTGTAAAATTGGCATACCATATTGTTTACCCTTCCAGCTTGTTGCTTCGATTGCTGTTGGTACAAAGCCACTTAATTCTTCTGATGATACATATGGTGAAATGTCTAAGATTAATTGTTGTTCTGCATATTGAGGCATTTGGTCAGGAATTACATAGAATACATCTGGACCTTGGCCTGCTGCTAACGCTGTTAAGATTTTTTGATCACGGTTTGCCCAAGGAATTTGTTCGAAATTTACTTTTACGCCTGTTTCAGCTTCAAAGTTTGCCGTAAAGTCCTTCCACATGTCCCCTTCACCCGTTGATCCATCTGTATATGGATGAGCCCAAACAGTAATTTCTCCTGATAACTTTGAAGAATCTTCAGTATTTGTGTCAGCGCTTCCATTATCAGTAGCAGTGTCAGAAGTATTGTTTGCATCTGATGATGTATCTTCTGTATCATCACCACAAGCTACCATTACAACAGAAAGAACTAATACGAATAAGAACAGCCCAAACTTTTTGAATATCGAATTGTTCATTGGTGAATCCCCCTTTTATAAAATATTAACCCCTTTGTTAAAATAACAATTTAGAATTTTAAATTGCTATTTTTTCCAGATTACAAAAAAACAATTACGAACACAAGTCCATTAAAAGTCCTTAATTTAATTTTTAGATTTTTTTGAATTTTTTATTTTATAATAGTACTAATAAGGGGGATGAAAGCATGACATTTTGGGAGGGTTTTCATAGTTTCAGTACGCGGCTTCTAAAAATTGTTTATTTAAATTTTCTGTGGTTGTTTTTTTCAATGCTAGGTTTTTTTATATTTGGTCTTTTCCCAGCGACGATTGCGTTGTTTACAGTGGTACGCCAACTGCTACTTGACGTGGAAAAACCAATTACGCAAACATTTTGGCAAACCTATAAAAAAGAATGGCTACGTGGAAATGGCTATGCCGTTTTAGCCTATGTCGTCTTGCTCATTTTAGCCGTCGATTTTTATATGATTTATTCGTTTGACTCATTATCAATTTTATTAATTCCAACCATCATTATTACATTTCTTATTTTTGGAACACTATTTTTCTTGTTTCCTGTTTATGTACATTTCGAATTGCCGTTTTTCGTACTCATTAAGCAAGCCTTTTTGTTTACATTAACTTCACCTTCAACTGTTTTCCTAAACGCATTGCTTGTTGTTGTCATGTATGGGCTATTTAATATTATGCCTGGCGCAATTCCGCTATTTATCGGGAGTGTACTGAGTTACTTTGTCATGCTATTTTCTATTCGTGCGTTCAAAAAAGTTGAACAAAAAAAATTGCTTGAGGCGGTTTCCACATGAAGGGGCTACATCCACAATTAACGAGGATCTATGAACGAAATTTACAACAATCCAAAACGTTTGAACAATTAATTGCGAATCGAACATTTACTCATTTTTCAAAACAGCCACTTGATAGGACGCATTGCATAATTGAAGAAATAATGATTGGGGATGTTCGTACCATTTGTTTAAAGTCAAAGCAGCCTTATGAAAAGGCTCCGTGCTTTATTTGGTTCCATGGTGGTGGGATGGTGTTTGGCAACCCTGATGATAGCATTACATATTTACTTGATTTTGTAGAACAATTTCAAGCGGTGGTACTTATTCCACAATACCGATTAGCACCTGAGCACCCATATCCCGCAGCAGTTGATGACGGCTATTCGATACTGCTTTGGGCATATGAACAGGCTCAGGAATTAAACATTAATAGTAATCAAATTATCCTGAGCGGTGGCAGTGCTGGGGGGAATTTAGCATTAGCGGTTTCGCTAAAAGCACGAGACCTTGGAGGCCCAACGATTGCTGCCATTCTGCCACTCTATCCGATGCTTGATTGGCAAGTACGTCCTTTTCATGAGCGCTTTACGTCACTAGCGATTTGGAATCATGAGAAAAATCAAAAAAGCTGGCTCGCTTATTTAAAACCTTGTGATACAGTTCCAGCTTATGCCTCACCGTTTTATGCAAAATTAAACAATTTACCGCCAATCTATACGTTTATTGGTACGCTTGATTTGTTTTACGAGGAAGTTTGTGAGTTTGTAGATAAGCTTAAGCAGGCACAAAATACGGTATATTTTGATTGCTATGAGGGGTGCTTTCACGGATTTGATTTAGAAAATATTCCGATTGCACAGCAGGCAAAAAAACAGTTACTTACGATGACTAGAAAAATCTTAAACGAGTCTATCAATTAAATGATAGACTCGTTTTTTTAAGCTAATGCGCTATATGGATATAACAACATCTCAGGATATTGAATCGTGCCTTGCTGTTTTACGAACATTGCTCCTTCATCATGGAAAATCCCCTTTTCAACCGGTACGCGTAAAGCATCTGGTGTAAAACATAATTGAATGTTGGATGCTTGAATTGGAAGCGCACTTATTAATGCAACTAGGTCAATGGGATGCTTTGAAATGACATCTACTAATTGAAAGCGGTCTTCCTGCTCAATTGCTATGACAAAGGCTTGAAAATCAGCTACGTAGTAAATGGCATCCGTATATTGTGTTAGCGCATGAAACATCACGATATTTTCATTTTGTAGCATGCCCAACGTTGTGCTAATTGGCATACGGTGTACAGTCGTTTCATAAAACAGCTGGCGTGCTTTTTCATCATAAATATTTACTTTTTTGATGTCGGTTGGCGTTAGCTGGAGCTGTTTTGTTTTAATTGTAAAGGTGCCCTGTGTACGTCTTTCAAAACCAAATTTCGGATAAAAGTTTAATACACTTTTATTAGCAAATAAATAAATGATGTCATCGTTTGCGACATCCGTTAAAACCTTTTCCATCAATTGACGTGACAAGCCCTTCCCTTGATAAGCAGGATCTGTCATAACCGTACCTACTTGGACGGATTTATATGCCTGTCCATCAACAATCATCGTTGCAATTGAAATCGACACATTGGCAATAATTTTGTTATCTACCTCAAAGGCATAGGGACAATACGTTTCATCCCAGTAGCCTAGCGCATCCCATTGTTCAAAATCGAGCTGAAATGTTGCTTTTGCTAAGCTAAAAAAGCTTTGTTTTAGCTCTGGATGCTTGCGGATTGCAGTTCCTTTTACAAAGTTCATGGAATACCCCCTTTGATTACTTATTTTGATAGATTATTATTCCTTCACTTACCGTTAGTAACACTTCATCCTTTTCATCTACAACAAAAAAGTCAGCATCTTTCCCTATTGCAACACTGCCCTTTCGTTTGTCTAACCCTAATCGTTTGGCACTATTGGTTGCTGTTAGTTTTGCTAAGGCTATGTCCGATAAATGAAGCCACTTTTTCATATTTTGACGCGCCCTATTTAAATTTAACGTGCTTCCTGCAAGATTCCCCTTACCGACAAGTGTACATACCCCATTTTCAACACGCACTTGCTGGCCACCTAAATCATAAATACCATCTGCTAAATCTGCTGCACGCATACTATCTGAAATTAAAATCATACGATCCTCACCCACCGCCTCCAATAAAAATTTAATCATAGCGGGGTGAACATGTAGTCCGTCTGCAATCATTTCGATTGTGCAATCACTTTGCAATAAAGCTACTTGCAGACCTGGCTCTCTATGATGAATTCCGCGCATGCCATTACTAAAGTGTGTGGCATTTTGAATATAATCTCTCGCTAATAACTGTTGGGTTTGCTCATAGGTAGCATCTGAATGCCCTAAAGAAGTCGCGATTTCCTTGGTTTTTAAGTAGCCACATAACGCATACTCATCATCCAGTTCAGCTGCTACCGTAATAAGCTTAATAAATCCAGGTGCCACTTGTTCAATTTTTTGAAATTGCTCGAGCGAAGGCTTTACAATAAATTCATCTGACTGTGCCCCTTTTTGAATCGGATTAATAAACGGTCCCTCTAAATGAATACCAACAATTTTTGCTCCATTTACATTGTCTTTTTGCTTATAAATTGTATGAACAACTTGCTGTAACACTTCAATGTCCGCGGTCATCGTCGTCGCTAAAAAGCTTGTTACCCCATGTTTTGCTAGTGTCTTACTGATTATTTCTAAGCTTTCTAATGTGCCATCCATCGCGTCTGCCCCTGCAATACCATGAATATGTTGGTCAATCATTCCTGGGAACAATGTAACATTTGAATTTGTCTCGAAAATTTCGCACTGTATTGGTAGCTCCTGTGCCTCACAAATGTTAAAAATCTGTTTTCCTTCTATGACGACATAATGATTTTCCATGACTTGCTTTTCTAATACGACTTGCAACGGTCCTATTGCCCATACATTCTCCATCCACCTCAGCCCCTTTGTTCAGCTCATTATGTACTTGTCCCCCATTATTATCCAAATCATGAACAGGTAGCAAGTATTTCTATGATAATTTTTATTTTTCCACAAAAAAACGACAGCCCACGTTCAGGCTGTCGTTTCATATCATTCAAAAAATTAACGTTTGCTTAATTCTTCTGTTAAGATTTGGTTTGTTAATTGTGGGTTAGCTTGACCTTTAGAAGCCTTCATAATTTGGCCTAAAAGTGCTTTAATCGCACGTTCGTTACCGCCTAAGAAGTCTGCTACAGATTTTTCGTCTGCATCTAATACGCCGTTTACGAATCCACGAATTACTTCTGGATCAGAAATTTGTACTAATCCTTTTTCCTTCACGATTTTCGCAGCTTCACCGCCGTTAGTAACTAACTCAGTGAATACTTTTTTCGCGATTTTAGAAGAAATCGTACCATCAGAAATTAACTTGATCATGCCAGCTAAGTTTTCTGGTGTTAACGCTGTATCTTTTAATTCTTTTTGCTCTGCGTTTAAATAAGCTGAGATGTCACCCATTAACCAGTTTGCCGCTAATTTTGCATCAGCGCCAGCTGCTACTGTTGCATCGAAGAAATCAGAAATCTCTTTGTTGCTAATCAGTACGTTTGCATCGTAGTCTGTTAAATCTAACTCAGAAATGTAACGTGCTTTACGTGCATCTGGTAATTCAGGAATTGACTGACGTACGCGCTCTAACCACTCGTCAGAAATAGAAAGACGCACTAAGTCTGGCTCTGGGAAGTAACGGTAATCATCCGTACCTTCTTTTACACGCATAAGAATTGTTTTACCTGTTTTTTCGTCATAACGACGTGTTTCTTGCTCAATTTCGCCACCTGACATCAGCACTTGCGCTTGACGAATTTCTTCGTGCTCAAGACCTTTACGTACAAAGTTGAATGAGTTTAAGTTTTTAAGCTCCGCTTTTGTACCGAATTCTTCTTGGCCATAAGGACGGATTGAAATGTTGGCATCACAACGTAGTGAACCTTCTTCCATACGTACGTCAGAAACGCCAGAGTATTGGATAATTGATTTTACTTTTTCAAGGTATGCATAGGCTTCGTCTGGTGTACGGATATCCGGCTCAGAAACGATTTCAACAAGTGGCGTACCTTGACGGTTTAAGTCTACTAAAGAGTAGCCATCTGCGTGCGTTAATTTACCAGCATCTTCTTCCATGTGAAGACGTGTAATACCGATTTTCTTTTTGTAGCCCGGTGTATCACCTTTAGCTGGGATTTCGATTTCAACCCAACCATTTTTACCGATTGGCTTGTCAAATTGAGAAATTTGGTAAGCTTTCGGATTATCTGGATAGAAGTAGTTTTTACGGTCGAACTTTGTTTCTTGTTCGATTTCCATGTTTAACGCTAAAGAAGCGCGCATTGCGTAATCGACAACTTCTTTATTTAATACAGGTAACACACCTGGGTAACCAAGGTCGATTACTGTCGTGTTTGTGTTTGGTTCTGCACCAAAGTGGTTTGGTGAAGCAGAGAAAATTTTAGACTGAGTTTTTAACTCAACGTGAATTTCTAAGCCGATGACTGTTTCAAAGTTCATATTATTTTACCTCCCATAGCGCTGGAGTTTGTGTATTGTAATCTGTTTGTTGCTCGTAAGCATATGCCACACGGTAAAGTGTTTCTTCATCGAAGTGTTTACCGATAATTTGTAAACCTAGTGGTAAGCCGTTTTCGAAACCACATGGAATCGAAATCGCTGGTACACCTGCTAAGTTAATAGGAATTGTTAAAATATCGTTTGCGTACATTGTCATCGGATCTTCAATGTTAGCACCGATTTCGAATGCTGGTGTTGGTGCAGTTGGGCCAATGATTACGTCATAGTTTTCAAATACTTTGTCGTAGTCTGCTTTGATTAATGTACGTGCTTGTTGTGCTTTTTTGTAGTAAGCATCATACGTACCTGCTGATAATGAGTACGTACCTAACATGATACGACGTTTAACTTCGTCACCGAAGCCTTCAGCACGTGTGTTTTTGTAAAGCTCTAATAAGTTTTTCGCGTTGTCTGTACGGTAACCATAACGAATACCGTCGAAACGAGAAAGGTTAGAAGAAGCTTCTGAAGATGAAAGAATGTAGTAAGCAGCTAACGCGTATTTAGAATGTGGTAATGAAACCTCTTCTACTGTCGCGCCTAAACCTTTTAATACTTCTAAAGCGTCAAGAACTGACTTCTTAGCTGCTTCGCCAACGCCTTCACCTAAAAATTCTTTCGGTACAGCAATTTTCAAGCCTTTGATGTTGCCATCAAGTGCGGCAGCATAGTTTGGAACTGCTACGTCAGCTGATGTTGAGTCCATTTCGTCTACGCCTGCGATTGCTTCTAATAATAATGCGTTGTCTGTAACGTTGCGTGTAATTGGTCCGATTTGGTCTAAAGAAGATGCGAATGCAACTAAGCCAAAGCGAGATACACGGCCGTATGTAGGTTTCATCCCTACAACACCACAGTAAGCTGCTGGTTGACGGATTGAACCACCTGTATCAGAACCTAATGAGAATGGCACTTCGCCTGCTGCTACTGCTGCTGCAGATGCACCTGAAGAACCACCTGGTACGTTATTTAAATTCCATGGATTTTTTGTTGTTTTATACGCTGAGTTTTCATTTGAAGAACCCATTGCAAACTCGTCCATGTTTAATTTACCGATTGTTACCATACCGGCATCGCGTAATTTTTTCACGATTGTTGCATCGTAAATTGGCATGAAGCCTTCTAAAATTTTAGAAGCACATGTTGTTTCTAAACCTTCAGTTACGATGTTGTCTTTAACCCCGATCGGCATACCGAATAATGGGCCGCGCTCCTCGAAAGGAACTTTATCTAATTCTGCTGCTGTTGCAGTAGCTTGTTCTTTATTTAATGCTAAGAAAGCTTGTACATCGCCATCTAACTTTTCTACACGGTCAAAAGCTTCTGCTGTTAAGTCCGCAATTGTTAGTTCGCCTGCTTTAATAGCTTCTTGTAATTGTGCTGAAGTGCGCTCAAATACTGTCATGCGTAAGTGTCCTCCTGTTAGTCCATAATTGATGGTACTTTAATTTGACCAGCTTCTTGATCTTTTACGTTTAGCATTACTTTTTCGCGTGATAAGCCTTGTTTTGCTACGTCTTCGCGAAGTACGTTTACTAATGGTAAAACGTGAGAAGTAGGCTCTACGTTTGTTGTATCTAATTCATTTAATTGCTCTGCGAAGTCAGTGATTTTGCCTAATTGCTCTGCAAATTTTTCTGCTTCTTCTTCTGTGATGGCAAGACGAGCTAAATGTGCTACGTGTTTAACTTCTTCTTTTGATATTTTTGCCATGTATTACACCTCCAAATTCGATTAAACCATGTTGTTTATCATACCATTTTTCCCTTTAAAAATCTCCGCTTGGCTAAAAAAATAACGAAAGTTAGGCATCTCTCAGACGTTTTTTCGCCAAATTAACGCATTAACGCGGTGAAGTACTTTTAAGTTCTGTTTAAAGCCCATACATTTTAAAATCCCGCAAAAGTAAACTTGCACACTTTTGCGGGATTTTTACTAAAATATAAACTTAACTATTAAATCTAAATTCCGTCGCCATTAATATTATGCAACGTTAAATAATTTTTTAAAAATCTTTTTGTTCGTTCGTTTTGAGGATTCCCAAAAATTTCTTGTGGCGTCCCCTCTTCAATAATATAACCATCTGCCATGAAAATAACACGATCCGCTACTTCCTTTGCAAATTCCATTTCATGTGTGACAACAATCATTGTACGACCTTGTTTAATAACAGATTTCATAACGTTTAAAACTTCTTCTACTAATTCGGGATCAAGGGAAGAAGTAGGCTCATCAAATAAAATAACATATGGGTCTAAAGCAAGTGCACGTGCAATTCCGACACGTTGCTGCTGGCCACCTGAAAGTGCAATTGGATAATGGTGCTCTCGCTCTTCAAGACCTACTTCCTTTAACAGCTGATTTGCTGTTTTTTCTGCTTGTAGCTTTGATACTTTTTTCGTTAAACGAAGCGGTTCTGAAACATTATGCAATGCAGTTTTATTCTTAAACAAATTATAATTTTGAAATACCATTCCTGTTTTTCCGCGTAACTTTGTAACCTGTGACTTTTTATAGTTATTTAAATTTATTGTTTCACCATCTATTTCAATAGTACCTTGTTCCGCTTTTTCTAAAAAGTTTAGGCATCTTAGTAACGTTGATTTCCCTGAGCCTGATGGACCAATAATCGCTAGGACCTCACCATCATTAATTTCAATATCAATTCCTTTTAGAATTTTTGCTTCACCATAACTTTTATGTAGATTTTGAATTTTAATCATTTCGTTGCCTCCTTACGATACGGACGCTCTACGTAGTTTTCTAACTTCGATTGTAAGTAAGATAGAATTACAGTGATTGCCCAATAAATTAAACCAACTGTTAAGTAGGCTTCTAAAAATTTATAGGTAACAGCCGATTCCAGTTTCGCGCGTGCAAGCATATCTACTACACCAATTGTGAAGGCTAGAGACGTTTCTTTAATCATCATAATGTAGTAATTTCCCGACGATGGAATGGCCACACGTAAGACTTGCGGTAAAATGACTGTACGTAAGCCTTGCCACTTTGACATATTGACCGCATCACATGCTTCAAATTGACCTTTATCGACAGCTAAAAACGCTGAACGGAACACTTCTGATAAATACGCTGCGTTTTTCATACTAAGCGCAAAAATAACAGCAGCAACTGCCTCCAACGAACTAAAACTCGGAAATAACTGTGGCAATCCAAAATAAAAAATAAATATTTGTATTAACGTTGGGACACCGCGGAAATACGAAATAATTACCAATAAAATTGGATAGATAACAGGCACTTTAAAATTAATGATTACCGCAAAAATTAATCCAATAACAATTGCTAATAAAAATGACACCGTACCGATGTAAAGAACGATTGGCAAATACTCTATAATTTTTGGAAATATTTTAAGCATATATTGAAAATCAAAATTCATAATATCCCTCTTTCCTCTAAGAACAATCGACTAGTAATTGTGTAATAGAACATGAAAGCTGTTCAAAGAATACGTCTTTGAACAGCCTTCACAATTATTTATGTGGAATCGTTACGTCGATTGCGCTCCATTTATCTGAAAGCTCTTTTAGCGTTCCGTTATCTTGTAACTTTTGAACTTCTGCACTAAATGCTTCTAAAAATTCTTTATTTTCATCTGAACGAACAAATGGGAAGCCATAATCAAAGTTTACTAAGTAATCTTCACCATAAATTTTTAATGGTAATCCTTCATCACGAATACGAGATGCTGCTGTAATTTTTACATCAATGAATGCATCCAAACGTCCTAATGCCACTTCATTATATGTGCCACTTACATCTTGATACGGTGTAATCGTAATTTCATTTCCGTTTTCTTCATTCCACTTTTCTAAAAACTGGTGCAAGTTATTGCCCAGCAATACGCCTACTTTTTTACCTTTTAAGTCTTCAATACTATTAATTGAATTGTTATCTTCATGAACTACTAATGTTGCACCCGAATAAGCGTATGGTGTTGAAAAATCATATTTCGCACGACGTTCATCTGTCATGGCAATTAAATTGGCTACAGTATCAATTTTACCTGCATCTAACATACCGAAAATACCTGAGAACTCTGCAAATTCCCATTTAATTTCGTAACCTAATGCTTCGCCTACTTTTTCTAAAACTTCTACATCATAGCCCTGTGCATCTCCGTTTTCATCAACAGAAATAAATGGAGGGTAAATGCCTGATGAACCAACTACTAATACTTTTTTATCCTCTGCTGAAGCTTTTTCTTCCTCTTTATCAGAGCACGCTGCGAGTACTACTAACAACGCACTCAATAGCAACAAAAAGGATAACTTTTTTATTTTTTTCATTTATACTTCCGCCTTTTCTAATTGTTTTTCGATAACTTCTACTAATTCTTCCGCAAAAATTTCACGTGGATATTGGAATTCTAAATCATTTACAAATACGGTAGGAACCATCGTGACATTGCGTTCAATTGCTTCACCAATGATCAATAAGCTACGATCAATATTTGAAAACTCTTCTTTTAAACCATAATTTTGTTCAATATATTGTTTGATTTCGTGATTCGAATATTTATCCCAAGTAGCTTGGTTTTTAAAGAGCTCGCTAATAATTTCAAGCGTGCGTTGTGGATTGCTGTAATCTAAATTTGCATTGATTAATGTGCCAGGTAATAACATTTCACGTGGTTTATCATAATGCTTTACAATTACCGCTACCTGATTTGATTCGATATATTTTGGTAAGACTGTATCAACTAATTCATAAAACGTTGCACAGTAAGGACAAGCATAATTTAAAAATACTTCTACTTGAACTGGTGCGTTGGCAGCACCAAGTACTAAATAATCATTTTTAACTTCTGACATTCATAAAACCTCCAAATAAAATAATAGAAATCGAAACTAACCATATAATATACTATTCTTATAGGTATTGTAAATATAATTATTTTATTTTTTCTGATAATTTGTGATGTATTTTGAAATACGTACAAATTCTAGCTTATTCCAGTATTATTACACCTAATTTTTCAAAACAAAAAAAACGAACTAAGAAGGATTAATCCCTAGTTCGTTTATAGACTATGTGTTTATTTTGTTTTTAATTACATTTACAAGGAAAAATCATTTCCAGTTACTCATAAATATGCACAAACGGCTCGTCGCTATTCGGCTCTTTGACGATTAATACTTCTGGTCCATTTACGGACGTGATGCTGACTGTAACATTTAAATCAAGCGGTAAATGATTCAACATTAAACCGGTAATATATTGCGTGAAGCCGGTAATTTCGGCAGTGCCGTAAAACTGAATCGGAATTTCTATATCTAGCTTTTGGATATGCTTATTTTGATAGAAGCCTGTCGCAAATACACTCGTAAAGTTCGAGAAGTATTTATCAACATCTTGCTTAAAGTTTAAGAAACTTTTATTCATCTCACGGTATACATCTTCAGGCGAGTTCATTGGGAACGTCACGTATTTTTCATTAACGTCCTGCCAATCGCCTAAAGCCGTTTTCCCTTCATCCGCAAAGTTAAAGGCTACATACGAACCTGGCACTATCGAGTTACGCTCTTCTTGTTTAAATAGAGCCACCGCGATTGGAATATCCGCTAGTTCTGTGCGTGCGCGTAGGCGATTCACCACTTCTTGTGCAATCTTTTTCCCCTCTGCAACAAGCTCGTCTTCAGAAAGTTTTTGTTCGTAAAACTCCCCATATTGCTCTTTTTGATAATAATAAACTGAGTTTAATGCAAGCCCAATCGACATCCCGGCAAGCTTCACTTTATTATCATCCGTTTTTGTTAAATAATTTTGTTCCACAATATGTGATACATAAATCGGTGCTTCTGTCGCTTTCACCGTAGAGTCCATTTCCTGACCTGTTTTTTCATCGATACTCGATGGATTTAACCCTTGGTATTCCGGGCCTTTATCGGTCGTTTGGTTTGGTCGCGCCAGCCAATATTTCAACATCGTTTCATCTAAATATTGGCCCTCTTGGAAATAATATTTTTCCGTATCGTAAAAATTTTGTGAAATACGCATTAAGCCGGTTTCGACTTCTTTCATATCATATTTCGTAAAAATATTCGAAACGACTAATCCGCGACTTGCACTTTCCTTATACGGAATCAGCGTACGATAAAAATTATCGCTTAATTTCATATTTGGGATAATCGTAGTTTCCACTTCTTCTGTGTCTGATTGTTGTGTGAGCTCGGTATCAGGTGTGATGCTTGGTGTACACGCTGATAGCATTGCTGCTGCAATCATCGCCGGTATCCAGCGGTAACGTTTCATGAGAACAAGTCCCCTTTACTATAGTAATTGTTCGATTAGGTGTAGTTCATCCCAAATTTCAATGCCTAAGCTTTGCGCCTTTTCAAGCTTTGAGCCGGCATCTTCACCTACGATAACAAGATCGGTTTTTTTACTAACACTACCTGCCACAGTTCCACCTAACTGTTCTATTTTCGCCTTTGCTTCGCTACGTGTCAATTGCTGTAGTTTTCCTGTCAGCACCACAGTTTTACCAGCAAACGGATTCGTACCTGCTTCCACGACGACCTTTTTGCCTTTATAGGTCATATTAATGCCGTGCATCTTAAGACGATTCAATAATTCCACGACTTGCTCGTTCGCAAAATACGCCACAACCGACTCGGCCATTTTTTCGCCAATCTCGTGAATCCCCTTTAGCTCATCTTCTGTTGCAAGCGTTAAGGCATCCATTGTTTCAAAGTGCTCTGCCAGTATTTTTGCAGCCTTCTCCCCAACATGACGAATCCCTAAGCCGAATAAAAGACGCTCTAATGAGTTATCTTTCGATTTTGCTACAGCTTCGACTAAATTCGTTGCCGATTTCTGACCCATACGTTCTAAGTTGATCAGCTGCTCTATAGTTAAATCATACAGTCCCGACACATCTTGAATGTATTCTTCACGTAGTAATTGCTCTACAACTTTTTCACCTAAGCCATCAATATTCATCGCGTTACGTGAGACAAAATGCTTCACGCCTTCTGCAATTTGCGCAGGGCAAAGTGGATTCACACAGCGTAGTGCTACGTCTGTATCAATACGCAACACTTCCTCGTTACATGCTGGACAATGTGTTGGCATTTCGTATGGTACAGAGTCTTCTGGGCGCTGCTCAATAATTACACCCACAATTTGCGGGATAATATCGCCTGCTTTACGTACAATGACGGTATCACCAAGTCGAATATCCTTTTCACGAATTAAATCTTCATTGTGCAGTGACGCACGGCCTACTGTTGACCCTGCAACAAGTACAGGTGTTAAAATTGCAGTTGGTGTAATGACGCCTGTACGACCTACTGTTAACTCGATGTCTAAAAGCTGTGTAACAACCTCTTCTGCTGGGAATTTATATGCAATGGCCCAGCGCGGTGATTTTGCCGTGAAACCTAGCTCATCTTGTTGAGCAAAGGCATTTACTTTAATGACGATGCCGTCAATTTCATAGGCTAAATTTGGGCGCGCTTCTGTCCACTTCTCTATAAACGCTAAAACATCGTCAATTGTTTCACAATGCTGGCGCTCTTTATTTGACGGGAAACCTAGATTTTCTAGGTACTCGAGCATTTCCCAGTGGCCATCAATGCCGTAAGATTCACCGTCGCCACCAATCGAATAAATAAATGTCGATAAATTACGGCTTGCCGCGATTTTTGGGTCAAGCTGACGTAGGGAACCCGCTGCAGCGTTACGTGGGTTGGCGAATAGCTCTTCCCCGTTTTCCGCACGGCGCTCGTTTAGCTGTACAAACGAGCGTTTCGGCATATATGCTTCACCGCGCACTTCGATCGTTACCGGCTCTTTTAAACGGAGCGGAATTGCTTTAATCGTTTTTAAGTTTGCGGTAATATCCTCACCAATAGAGCCGTCACCACGCGTTGCCCCTTGCACGAATACCCCATTTTCATAGCGTAATGAAATCGCTAAACCATCGATTTTTAATTCGCAGACATACGAATAGTTTTCACCGATTGCCTGCTCAATTTTACGGTCAAAATCACGTAAATCTTCTTCATTAAAGGCATTTGATAAGCTGAGCATTGCGGTTTGGTGCGTTACTTTTTGGAAGCCTTCTAGTACCGCGCCCCCAACACGCTGCGTAGGAGAATCTGCATAAATAAATTGTGGATTCGCTTCTTCAAGTGCGATTAACTCATGTAGCAGTTGATCGTACACGCTATCTTCTACAAGCGGCTTGTCCTGTACGTAATACGCATAGCCGTACTCGTGAAGTAGCTTATTTAGCTCCGCAATTCGTTGTTCAATTTCATTCATAACGTTTCCTCCTAAGCTTTCGTAATCGGTGCGAATTTCGCAAGTAATCGTTTAATTCCTGTTGGTGCTGGGAATGCGATATCTAGTTCCATACCGTCGCCTTCACCTTTTACGCTCACAACCATACCAACGCCCCATTTACCATGAGACGCCTTGTCACCAATCTTCCAATCAAACTGATTACCGCCTGTTGAATTTAAGCGTGAAATTTGTGAAGATGGCTTTTGAATTTCGCCAAGTGAGCGTTTATTCGCACTTCGGTTTGATGAAAATGGTAATGAACGGTCATTGTAATTTCCTGTGTTACTACGCGTTACTTGCTCTAACACGTCTTCATCAATTTCGCGTAAAAAGCGTGAAGGTGCGTTGTAGCCCGTGCGACCAAAAATTGTACGAGAACCCGCACAAGTCAAGTACAGACGCTGTTCTGCACGCGTCGCGCCGACATACATTAAGCGACGCTCTTCAGCCATTTCTTCTTCACTTTCTAAAGAACGTGAATGCGGGAAAATATTTTCTTCCATGCCGATAATGAACACAACCGGGAACTCTAGCCCTTTTGCTGCGTGCATCGTCATTAAAATAATCGAGCCATTTTTTTGCTCTTCTTCATCTAATTTATCAATATCTGCGACAAGCGCTAAGTCCGTTAAAAACGCGACAAGCGATTGGTCTTCACTACGCGCTTCGAACGCTTGTGTAACGGTTAAAAACTCTTCAATATTTTCTAAACGGCTTTCTGCTTCGATTGATTTCTCTGCTTTTAACATTTGACGATAGCCTGATTTTTCAAGCACCTCTTCGACAATTTCTGTTACTGAAAGCTCGCTTTGACGCGCACTTAATGAACGAATCATATTGTAAAAGTTTTCTGCTGATGCCGATGCCTTCCCGGTTAAGCCCATAAACACAAGCTCACTCATCGCATCAAAAATCGAACGATCTTGCTGAAGCGCGTAGCCAAGCATTTTATCGAACGATGTTGCACCAATCGCACGCTTTGGTTCATTAATAATACGGGCTAGTGATAAATCATCATCATTATTTGAAATTAAACGCAGGTATGCAAGTAAGTCTTTAATTTCTTTACGATCATAGAACTTCGTACCGCCAACGATTTGGTAGTTCATATTAGACTTTACAAGCACATCCTCAATGACACGTGACTGGGCATTGGTACGATAAAGAATGGCAAAATCATCAAGCGTATAGTCTTCATCCTTCATCAACTTTTGAATCGTACGCACAACATACTGTGCCTCGTCCTGCTCATTACCGGCTTTGTAAAGCTGTACTTTTTCACCTTCTGGATTGTCTGTACGTAGCACCTTTTTGTAGCGATTTTTATTATTTTTAATGACGCTATTTGCTGCTTGTAAAATACGTTGTGTAGAACGGTAGTTTTGTTCAAGCATAATCACTTTTGCGTCTTTATAATCTTTTTCAAACGATAAAATATTCGTAATATCCGCACCGCGCCAGCGATAAATCGACTGATCTGAGTCCCCTACAACACAAATGTTATGGAACTTTTTAGCTAGCATTTTAACTAGTAAGTATTGGGTTTTATTTGTATCTTGGTACTCATCCACGTGAATATATTGAAATTTATTTTGATAAAATTCTAGTACATCTGGTGCTTCTTTGAATAAACGAATCGTTAGCATAATCAAATCGTCAAAATCGGCACTTTGATTTTGTTTTAGACGTTTTTGATAGCCTTTATACACCTGTGCGACAATTTTTTCGAATGGATTATGTGGATTCATATTCGCCTCGAATTCACTCGCTGTGATACATTCATTTTTCGCCGAGCTAATCGTATTTAAAATCGCACGGGGGTCGTACTTTTTCGGGTCAATATTGTCCTTTTTTAAAATATTTTTAACAACTGTTAATTGATCGGTGCTATCTAAAATCGAAAAGCTTTTAGAATAACCGATACGGTCGATATTGCGGCGTAAAATACGGACACACATTGAGTGGAACGTCGATACCCACATGCTTTCTGTTGTCCCGTTTCCTAAAATACCATCAATACGCTCACGCATTTCGCGCGCGGCCTTATTTGTAAACGTAATGGCTAAAATTTTCGACGGGTATACTTCACGCTCCACAACTAAATACGCAATACGATGCGTTAATACACGTGTTTTCCCTGACCCGGCACCCGCCATAATCAGTAGTGGACCTTCTGTTGTTTTAACAGCTTCCGCTTGCTGTGGATTCATACCTACTAGTAAGTTTTTTGCTATGTGCTCCATGCTGCACCTTCCTTTAAAAGAACATTTGTTCCTATTTTATCATAATCACCCGATTCAAGCGGGATACTACAAGATTTTTTCAAAAATCTTTTACTTCACTGTATTTTTAACGGCTTGTACCGTTTTTAACGCTGCCTTTAAGTCATCATAAATAATATTGCCAACAACGACTGTATCTGCGTATGCGGCCATTTCCGTTGCTTGTGCTACTGACGTAATACCGCCACCGTAAAACAGCTTTGTCGTTTCTAACACTTCAGCTGTTGCTTTGACCATGTCAACATCGCCATAAGCGCCACTATATTCTAAATAGAAGATTGGCATTTTGAAGTAATTTTCTGCCATACGTGCATAAGCAATCACATCATCTTCTGTTAAATCTGTTTTTGCATTCGTTACTTGTGCCACTTTGCAATCTGGGTTTAATACACAGTATCCTTCTGCCACAAGCTCTTCCCAAATTAACACATCACCGTATTCCTTAATTGCCTCGTGATGCAAATCCTTCACCCAGGTTGTTTCCATACTATTTAATACAGACGGAATGAAATAGTAATCGTAGCCTGGTGAAATGCTATCAACATTTGAAATTTCAAGCGCGATCGGCACAGAATAACGACGAACGCGTACTAATAAATCTAACACACCATCCAGTGTCACATCATCGGTACCGCCAACTAAAATCACGTCTGTCCCTGATTCACAAATTTGTTCTAACGCCTCATTCGAGATTTCCTTCGCTGGGTCTAATTTAAACACGTGACGCCAATTTAAATAATCCATTGTCATTTCCACCTATTCCTCTAATTTATCTATAACGTTTGAAGTCATTTCACTTATTTTCGACTACCTCTTAGTATAACGAATCTATGAAAAATATTAAAAGACTGAGCGATGAATTTGCTCAGTCTTTTACGCTGTATCCGTTTATTTAACTGGATGAGCTGCTTGTTACTTTGATGTAAACGGCTTTTCTTCTGGATAAAGACGACCAAGCATCTCATCATACGTGTCATTGCCATAATCGAAGCAACGGCGTACGCGCGAAATTGTTGCTGTTGACGCACCTGTTTCTTTCTTAATTGTTTCATACGTTTTCTTTAAACGTAGTAAATGCGCCACTTCAAAACGCTGTGCTAATGATTGGATTTCACTAATCGTGCACAGATCATCAAAAAACTTGTAGCATTCCTCAATATCTTTTAACTCTAGGACCGCTTTAAATAGCTGTTCTGTTTGATGACCACGAATCTTTTCAATTTGCATGTAGCCCACCATTCCCTCTCTACTCTGAATATGTAACAGCTGTCGTTAGGCCTGGCGATGTTGGTACAAAATGAACCCATGTTTTCCCTGGTACGAGCTTCACTTCTGTGCCATCTTCCTCCACGGCAGTTAACAGGCCGTCTATATTTTCCCATTTCACTTCACGTATCGTACCAGCTTGTGCCACGTACGCATTGCCTCCGTCTGTAATCGTAATGTCACGTCGACCTTCATTATCAATCACACGGTGTGGCATTTCAAAAAATAAAACATTGGCTAATTCGACTGACGCATTTGTTGCGTAATCAATCGTTTCGATAGTTGCCGAATAACGCGTATAGTGATTTTCTTCACTATTATAAACATAATGGCTGTTAAATGAACCACCATTATTATACTTCATCGTCACTTCGTTAGCCGGTACTCCTATTTTAACATTATCTTCGGCTTCGTAAAATGGATATGATACTTTTTTCTGATAAAGTAGTGAAGCGCCGATTTTTTCTGCACCTGCTACGACATTTTCACCTGAAATATAGGAGTTATGAGGCGCTTTTCTTGCTGAAGAACGCTTGAAAAAAGTCCCATCATAATTCATGCCATTAATATGATCGACTACTTTACGGTCAAGCATTGACTTTGCTTCTGGGCTATAGCCGTGCGCAATATAAAACGCATCTAACCCGCCTGCCATATCAATAAAATACGAACGTGCACTACGGATTGGTCCAATCGATTCCGGAATTTCTGATTGGAATAATGCTAAGAAGCGCGTTACATCACCCTCTGCTAGCATTTCATACACCACATCCGCTGAAGCAAGCCCTGATTGTGGGCGTGCTTGTGGATGATTGTTAATTGTTGCTAGGATCGGGCGCGTTGTCACTTCTTCTGCCACACGCTCCCCTGTGAACGGCATCACATACGGTAGCATTTCCGCTGCTTCTGCTAGGATTTCATCTTCTTTAACATCTTCTAGTTCTTCGATTGGTTCCTGTGTTTCTTCTTTAGTTGAGCAACCCGAAATAATGGCTGCACACAACATTGTAGCTGCGAATAAATGGAGCTTTTTCACGTTGGTGACCCCCTAGAATATTTTTTTAACGCATGACAGCTGGTAACATCACTGTATTTTTCATGACATCAAAAATACCGCGCGTCGTAATTCGAACATATGGTAAATGCGTCGATTGTAAAAATAATAATGTATAAATCGCATCAGAATGATTATAGCCGCGCGTCTTTAACGCTTTTTTCAGCTCTACTTCAAGTGGAATTAAATCATTCACATCGCCATCATAAATACTTCCAGCAAGAGTTAATGGCACTTTCACAACTACTTGTCCATCTTCTACAAGTACAATGCCACCACTCATTTGTTTTAATTCATTAAAAGCATGCATCATTTCTTTCATGCTTTTTCCGATTAAAATAATATCGCCTGTATTTGAGTACGAAGAGGCAAAACCTTTTACATGCGTCGCAAAGCCTTTAATCATCGTGTTCACACGCCATTTTCCGTCACGGTCAACTAACATTAAATAGCTTTCGTCATGATCTGATGGTAAATCGTGCTGACCTTGACTTTTCACGCTATAGGGCTTTGTAATGACATCATTGACCATTTCAATTCCGATGGGCATCGAAAATTGAAAATCAGCCTCATGTAAATCAAAATCCATCGCTAATTCACCAAATACCGATAAATCCGTTTTTGGGAACGCCTTTGTATCAAGGCCGTCCTTTTTTAGCCAAACCCCTTTTGCTAGCACCGCTTCAGGCGTTGGTGAAAATTCGTCTTCTAAAATATTAATATTGGCATAGCGACCCGTTGCGATTAAGCCGTGTAAATTCGTCATATTGTAATAGCGTGCAACGTTATATGTAGCCATATTATACGCATCTACCGGGCGAACACCTGCTTCAAGTGCAGCCTTAATACATTTATCAATAACCCCGTCTTGGTGGAAACCTGGTGTCGAGCCATCTGTCGTCATCATTAAATGATCGAATACATCATAGCCCTTCTCAACAACTGCCTTTAAAAGCACGGGTAAATCTGGGCGAATCGAAGAGTAACGTAACGTCACGGCATAGCCATGCTGCAGACGCATTTCAACATCTTCGATTGTCATCGATTCATGATCGCCATCCACACCGAATAAACGCATTTTCGTTAATGTTTTTTCCGATGCTCCTGGTAAATGCCCTTCAATTTTCTTACCTTTATGTTTTGCTGCTTGAATCCAGTACAGCATTTGATCATCACCGCGCATAAGTCTCGGCCAGCCTGTTAGCTCACCACCCATGATTACATCATGACGATCCAACCATTCCATGACTGATGCATTTGAATACAGCTCGCCTTCATTTTCCAGTTCGGTTTGCGAATCAAAACGACTCCACCAGTAAAACGAAAACGGGAGCTTACTTAGCTCGTCCATAAAAGAAAACGCTTTCTTATTCCCTAATAACGAAACAAACGACATATTATCAGAAATGAACGTCGTCGTTCCACTTTGCGCACAAAATTCCGCAAAGCTATGTGGGTTATAGAGCTGGAATGGATGAACATGTGGCTCGATATAACCGGGAACTACCTTTTTCCCCGCGATATCAATTATTTCTGTTCCTTCAATATTAGAAGGCATTTCTTTACCAACATAGACGATGCGGTCATCTGCGATCCAAATATTTCCTGTCATCCATGTTTTCATCATGCTATGTAAATAAGTTGCATTTTGTAGTACTAAATTCGGAGCAGCATGCCCATCAATAATACTCACTTGTTTTCGTATATTATTTATTTTCCATTTAATTTCCGGCATTTTAAACACTCCTCTCAAATCATCCGTATCTTTCGGGTAAAAATCCACATACTTAAATCATTATATTTTGCTTTATGTTAGCTTTCCCTACATTATTCCCTATTTAAGAATAATCGTATCATAGCACTTTCATAAAGCAAAGTGTTTCAAGTTTTATTTTAAAAAATAGCTAAAAAAGGAGGATATTACCATATGTTAGAACCAAATATTTCAGAAACAAATGCCTTTGTGCGCATGATGTGTGGCGTGGCGATGACAGCTTTTGGCATAGGTCGCATTTCTCGGAATCCACAGTGTACAACCGGTCGCATTATGATACTTGCTGGTGCGATGAAGGTTGCGGAAGGCTATTATCAATATTGCCCAGTGACGGCGATGGTCATGCAAGATGAAACAGGGCCGGAAACGGAATCTAATACATTTTCATAATTCACTCAAACCTTGAGCCCTCTGACGGTAACATTCAGGAATAGTTTCAAAAACGAAAACATTTTCTCATATAAAAAACCACTTTCATTTAAGTAAATTTACTTAGTGAAAGTGGTTCTTCAAATTAACGATGATTATTTAAACGTTCTCCACCCAATATCACTACGGAAGAAGAAGTTATCCCATTCTTTTTTCGCAAGCTCAGCATATACTTTTTCCTGCGCTTCTTTTAAATTCGTTGCTTCTGCTGCGACTAGTAACACACGCCCGCCATTACCGACAAACTGACCATCTACTAGCTTCGTACCCGCGTGGAATACAGGTAGCTCGATGTCGCTTAAATTAGGAAGTGCGTTGCCTTTTACTACCTCACCCGGATAACCTTCTGCTGCTACGACTACACCTAGAATGGCTTCGTCTTTCCATTTGAGATCAAATGGTTTTTCTTCCATTAAACTGACCACAAATTTACCAAAATCAGATGCCATACGTGGTAATACGACTTGTGTTTCAGGGTCACCGAAACGTGCGTTGAACTCGATTACCTTTGGACCATTTTTCGTTAAAATTAGCCCTGCATATAAAATCCCTGTAAACGATACGCCTTCTGCATCCATTGCTTTTACAGTTGGCTCAACGATTGTGTCGTATGCTACTTTTACAATTTCTTCAGAAATTTGTGGTACTGGTGAATACGCGCCCATACCGCCTGTGTTTGGTCCCTTATCCCCGTCATATGCACGCTTATGATCTTGCGCGATTACCATCGGATAAATTTGACCTTTATGTACGAACGACATAAAGCTGAACTCTTCACCGTCAAGGAATTCCTCAACAACAACGCGGCTTGAAGAATCGCCAAAGCGTTGGTTGCCGATCATGTCTTCAACCGCTTCAATTGCTTCTTGTTCTGTCATCGCAACGATTACACCTTTACCCGCTGCTAAACCATCCGCTTTAATTACGATTGGTGCACCTTGTTCTTTAATATACGCAACCGCTTTATCTGCTTCTGTAAATGTTTCATGCGCTGCTGTTGGGATATTGTATTTATTCATAATGTCTTTTGCATATGATTTTGAACCTTCGATTTTTGCTGCGGCTTTTGTTGGACCAAAGATCACTAAGCCTTGCTCGTTGAAGTAATCCACAATGCCTTCTGCAAGTGGTTGCTCTGGGCCAACGAATGTTAATGCGACGTTATTTGCTTTTGCGAATACGGCTAATTTTGCGAATTCTAATGCATCGATTGCTACGACTTCCGCGTCAGCTCTCATGCCGTCGTTACCTGGTGCTACGAAAACCTTTTCTACAGATGGTGCGTTGTTAAATTGTTTAGCGATTGCATGCTCACGACCGCCACTACCGATTACAAGAATGTTCATTATGAGCTCTCCTTTGTTATGAAAAGTAATTTAGGTTATCTAACCCGTTGCTTTCCATTCCGGCGGACGCTTTCCACGGGCACGGCTCCAGCCTTCTCCCTCACTTCGTTCAGTCCGGGTGCTGCCGCTCGTGCTATTCCCGTAGGAGTCGCCACCTACATTCCAAGCAACTAGAATATTTCTTTAGCATTCGTTATACGTTTAATAAACTATAAAATTGTATAAAAAAACGCCCGCCATAATTTAGGCGAGCGTTTTTCATTAATGGTCGTTGACACTGCGCTACCCGACCAAAAGTAGTGCTGTGCGTAGTACAATCAATGATCATTTTTTATTAACGGTGCATCTCCCGGCCAAAGTCGATGCAGTCGTTAATGTTATTTTTTCCGATGAGGACCCGGCCAAGAATCCAAATCGTCTTATTTACCTGTCTCCCGGCCAGAGAGAAGATAAATAATGCATTTGCAAACGCTTCTGCTAACGTCCGGCCAGAACATTAGCGAAACATTATTCTATTATAAAGCTTTTTTTGAAATTTTTCTACTATAATTGCTGGGAAAGTGATAATTAGTGTTTGAAATGACGAACACCCGTGAACACCATTGTAATCCCTGCTTGGTTTGCTGCGTCGATAGAATCTTGGTCTTTAATCGATCCACCCGGTTGAATAATCGCTGTAATACCTGCTGCGATTGCCGCTTCTACCGTATCTGCCATTGGGAAGAATGCGTCAGATGCAAGTGCTGCACCTTTTGCTTTTTCGCCTGCTTGCTCGAATGCGATTTTAGCCGCGCCTACACGGTTCATTTGACCAGCGCCTACACCTAGTGTCATTTGCGCATCTGTTACAACGATCGCATTTGATTTTACGTGTTTCACAACTGACCAACCAAGTTGTAATGCTTCCCACTCTTGTTCAGTAGGTTCACGGTCTGTTACAACTTTAATGTCTGCATTAGCAAATCCGTAACGGTCTGGCTCTTGTACAAGTAAGCCACCTTCAACCGATACCACATTGAATTGATCTTGCTTTTCTTGAGCGAAATCAATTGTTAATAGGCGAATGTTTTTCTTCGTCGTTAAAATTTCTAACGCTTCCGCACTAAAACTTGGTGCGATGATGATTTCTAAGAAAATGCCTGATAATTTTTCAGCCGTTGCTTTGTCTACTTCCATATTTAACGCGATAATACCGCCAAAGATTGAAGTTGAATCTGCTTCGTATGCTTTATCGAATGCTTCTTCGATTGTTACACCTGTACCAACACCACAAGGGTTCATATGCTTCACAGCAACTGCTGCTGGCATTTCAAACTCTTTAACGATTTGAAGTGCTGCATTGGCATCTTGAATATTGTTGTACGATAATTCTTTACCGTGTAATTGTGTCGCATAGGCGATTGAGAAGTCAGAGCCTAAACGTTTTGCATAGAACGCTGCTTTTTGGTGCGGGTTTTCACCGTAACGTAATGTTTGTTTTAACTCATACGTTAACGTTAAGTTTTCTGGGAACTCATCACCAATCGCATTTGTTAAGTGATTTGAAATATACGAATCATAAGCCGCTGTATGGCGGAATACTTTCGCTGCTAAACGACGACGTGTTTCTAATGTAGTTTTAGCATCTGCTTTTAATTCTTCTAAAACGACTGCATAGTCCGTTGAATCCACGATTACTGTTACATAATCATGATTTTTTGCTGCAGAACGTAGCATCGTTGGACCGCCGATATCGATATTTTCGATTGCGTCATCCCAAGTAACATCTGGTTTTGAGATTGTTTCTACGAACGGGTAAAGGTTTACACAGACGATTTCAATTGGCTCGATTCCGTGCTCTTGCATTTGTGCAACGTGAGAAGGCTCATCAAATTTCCCTAACAGACCACCGTGGATCATTGGGTTTAATGTTTTTACACGGCCATCTAAAATCTCAGGGAACTTTGTTACTTCGTCCACTGCTGTTACCGGTACGTTGTTATCTTGTAATAATTTTTTTGTGCCACCTGTAGAAAGTACTTCATAGCCAAGTGCTACTAATTCTTTTGCAAATTCTAAAATTCCATTTTTATCTGAAACACTAATAAGTGCACGTTTCGTCACGACTAGGTCCCCCAATTTTTATTGTTTTCATTTCGGTAAGTACATGCCCTCTCATGGAGCGACTTATGCGAAAGTTTGTTTAAATAGCTGCTGTAATGTATTCGTATAAAGTGCGTGCTCCAATTTATGAACACGCGCTTCCGTTTGTTCACGGTCTCCAGGAACGACGTCAACCGCGCCCTGTGCAATAATTTTCCCTGTATCCATACCAGCGTCCACGTAATGTACGGTAACACCGGTTACTTTGACACCATGATCCATTGCTTGACCAATGGCGTCTTTGCCTGGGAATGATGGTAATAATGAGGGGTGGATATTAATAATACGGTTTTCATACGCAGTGAGTAATGTCTCACCAACAAGACGCATATAACCTGCTAAAATTACCCAATCCACATCATGTGCTTCAAGTAGCTCAATCACCTTTTGCTCATATGCTACTTTGTTTTCAAATGCTTTAGGTGCAAGCTCTACAACTGGAATGCCGAAATTATTCGCACGTGTGACAACAAAAGCGCCCGGCTTGTCCGTAATAACAAGCTCGATGGTCGCATGTAATTCGCCGCGCTCGATTGCTTCTTGAAGCGCTTGGAAGTTTGAACCACTTCCTGAAGCAAACACTGCTAGTTTCGTAGTCATTACACTAGGCTCCCGTCATGCTCACCGTTGAATAGAACGCCTTCACCTTTCACAACGCGACCAATTGTGTAGGCTTTTTCACCGTTTGCTTCTGCTGCAGCGATTACGTTATCAACCTCTGATGCAGGAACAGCCATAACAAAGCCGATTCCCATGTTGAATACGTTATAAAGGTCTTTGTCTGCTAATTGGCCTTTGTCTTTTAAGAAGTCAAAGATCGGTAGTACTGGCCAAGTGCCTAAATCAATTTCTGTTGCTAACCCTTCAGGCATCATACGTGGTAAGTTTTCATAGAAACCGCCACCTGTTACGTGTGCACAGCCGTGTACTTCTGCTGCTTTTAATGCGGCAAGTACAGGTTTTGCATATAACTTTGTTGGTACTAATAATGCTTCACCAATTGGCCCTAAACTTTCATAGCCTTCAACTACTGCATCTACCGCATAGCCATTATCAGCAAATACCACTTTACGCACTAATGAATAACCGTTTGAATGGACGCCACTTGATGCAAGACCAACAAGTACGTCACCTTCTACGATGTTTTCACCTGTAATGATGTCTTTCTTTTCACAAGCACCTACAGCAAAACCAGCTAAATCATACTCGTCTTCTTCGTAAAGACCTGGCATCTCCGCTGTTTCGCCTCCGATTAACGCTGCACCAGATTGCACACAGCCATCCGCTACACCTTTAACAATTTGCTCGATTTTTTCAGGGAATGCTTTACCAACTGCTACATAGTCAAGGAAGTAAAGTGGCTCTGCGCCTTGTGCAACGATATCGTTTACACACATTGCCACACAGTCAACACCGATTGTATCGTGCTTATCGACCATGAATGCTAGCTTTAACTTTGTCCCAACACCATCTGTACCTGAAATAAGAACGGGTTCTTTTAAGTTTAACGTAGATAAATCGAACATACCGCCAAAGCCGCCGAATGTCCCCATCACACCTAATCGATTTGTGCGCTCAACGTGTGATTTCATACGTTTTACGGCTTCATAACCTGCTTCAATATTAACGCCTGCTTGTTCATATGCTTTAGACATACTGTACTTGCTCCTCCTTAAATAGAGGAAGGGCATTCCTGCTCACGCAAAGAAATACGCCTCCCACTTACCGTTTAACAGTCTTTTTCGTGTGGTAATACTGTGTCTGGGAAAATCTCTGTTGGATATTCACCTGTAAAGCAGGCCATGCAAAGCCCGCCTGTTTCACCTTCGAATGGACGGTCTGTTGCACGCACCATGCCTTCTACTGATAAAAATGTTAATGTATCTGCTTCGATAGCAACACGAATATCTTCTACGCTGTGACTAGAAGCGATTAACTCTTCATGTGTTGATGTATCAATCCCGTAATAGCAAGGATCCGTCATTGGTGGTGAAGAAATGACAACATGCACTTCTGCTGCGCCCGCTTCTTTTAACATACGAACAATACGCTTTGATGTTGTACCACGTACGATTGAATCGTCTACCATGACAACGCGCTTGCCTTTAACCACTTGAACTACTGGTGAAAGCTTCATTTTTACGCCGCGCTCACGTAATTCTTGTGTCGGTTGGATAAATGTACGGCCAACATAACGGTTTTTGATTAAGCCTAACTCGTACGGAATACCACTTTCTTCAGAGAAACCAATCGCTGCCGAAATCGATGAATCCGGTACACCTGTTACAATGTCCGCTTCAAGATGTGCACATTCTCTTGCTAGCTCTTTCCCCATACGTTTACGCGCCATATGAACGTTGACACCATCAATATTTGAATCAGGACGAGCAAAGTAAACATACTCCATTGCACACATCGTACGTTTGTCTGCTTCAACAAAGCTATCTACTTCTAAACCATTGTCTGAAATAATTAATAGCTCGCCTGGCTCAACTTCACGTACATATTCAGCACCGATTAAATCAAATGCACAAGTTTCAGAAGCTACGACATATGCATCGCCTAATTTACCTAATGACAGTGGACGTAAACCATTACGGTCGCGAGCAACAATCATTTGGTTATTTGCTAATAAGATAATTGAAAAGGCACCTTTTAATAATGAAAGGGCTTCTTTCACTTTTGAACGAAACGGTGAATGCTTCGATTTTTTAATTAAATGAACAACTACCTCTGTATCCGAAGTAGAGTTAAATAAACTACCAGAGCGCTCTAAAAATTGTTTTAAATGATTCGCATTCACTAAGTTCCCGTTATGCGCAATCGCTAAAGAACCTGTTGATGAACGGAATAAAAGTGGCTGAACGTTTTCAATTCCCTTCCCACCTGCTGTTGCGTATCGTGCATGCGCAATGGCAGCATGACCTGTTACTTTACGTAATTTGTCCTCGTTAAATACGTCATTGACAAGTCCTTCACCACGTACAGCTTGAAGTTGCTGGCCGTCTGTTGTGACGATACCAGCTCCTTCTTGTCCGCGATGTTGTAAGGCATGTAAGCCGTAATAACTTAAGTGGGCTGCATCTGGGTTACCCCAAATACCAAATACGCCACATTCTTCATTTAAGCCTCTGATTTCAGCAAGCATGGGATTGCTCCTTTCCAAGCAGAACGGAATTCCTCCACTGTACCTTCAACAAGTACGCCAGTTTCACCGTTAATTGTTAGTTTTGCGTCTTCTGTTACTGTACCGATTTTTTTAGCGTCTACTGCAATCGCTTCAAACGCAGCTGCATTTTCAGCTTTTACTGTTAACACAAAACGTGATTGTGATTCGGCAAATAATGCTGTTGTTGCTGAA
This sequence comes from Solibacillus sp. FSL H8-0523, assembly GCF_038051985.1. NCBI lineage: Bacteria > Bacillati > Bacillota > Bacilli > Caryophanales > Caryophanaceae > Solibacillus > Solibacillus sp. FSL H8-0523. The sequence continues at coordinate 3,760,034 of NZ_CP150291.1, forward strand.
CCTGTTAGTGTTGCTTCAATACCTAAGCCGTTCGCTGCAAATGTTTTTTCTGCAAGCGCAACTGCTACGCCGCCTTCAGAAACGTCATGCGCGGATTGTACTAAACCTGCACGAATTGCTTCTAAAATTGACGCTTGACGCGCTGCTTCTACGTTTAAATCGATTGTTGGCGCTTGACCAGAGATGTTACCTTCGATTAATTTTTGTAATTCAGAACCACCGAATTCTAGTTTCGTTTCACCGATTACGTACACCACATCACCAGCAGCTTTCACTTCTTGTGTTGTTACGTGTGCTAAATCTTTTACTAAACCAACCATACCGATTGTTGGTGTTGGGTAAACCGCTTCACCTGAACGCTCATTGTACATTGATACGTTACCACCAATTACTGGTGCATCAAGTGCTAAACATGCTTCCGCGATGCCATCCGCTGATTTTTGGAGCTGCCAGAAGATTTCTGGTTTTTCTGGGTTACCGAAGTTTAAGCAGTCTGTAATCGCAAGTGGTTGTCCACCTGAACATACGATGTTACGCGCTGCTTCTGCAACTGCGATTTTACCGCCTGTTGTTGGATCTAAATAGATATAGCGAGAGTTACAGTCTGTTGTCATCGCTAACCCTTTATTTGTGCCACGTACACGTAACACCGCAGCATCAGAACCTGGTGCTACAACTGTATTTGTACGTACTTGGTAATCATATTGATCGTAAACCCACTCTTTAGAAGCAATTGTTGGTGCTTTTAAAAGTGCCGTTAACGTTTCTTTGTAATCTGTTACTTGTGGTTCAGCATTTTCCATTGCTTGGAACGCAGCAAAGTAAGCTGGCTCTGCTTCTGGCATAATGTAAACAGGTGCATCTTCAGCAAGTGCATCTGCAAGTACTTCTGCAACCACTTCACCGTTGTGGATTAGGCGTAGCATTTTGTCGTCTGTTACACGGCCTACTGCTACTGCATCTAAATCATATTTATCAAAGATCGCTTTAATTTCTTCTTCACGACCTGCTTTTACAACTAATAACATACGCTCTTGAGACTCCGATAACATCATCTCGTAAGCTGACATGTTTGTTTCACGTTGTGGTACTAAGTCTAAGTTCATTTCTACACCCGTGCCTGCTTTTGAGGCCATTTCTGCAGAAGATGACGTTAAACCTGCCGCACCCATATCTTGAATTCCGACAAGAGCGTCTGATTTTACAACTTCTAAACAAGCTTCAAGAAGTAATTTCTCCATGAATGGGTCACCAACTTGTACAGCTGAGCGTGACTCTTCAGTATCTTCAGTTAACTCTTCGGATGAGAATGTCGCACCGTGAATCCCGTCACGACCTGTTTTTGCGCCAACGTACATCACTGTGTTCCCTACACCAGCAGCAATACCTTTTTGGATGTCCTTATGATCGATTAAACCTACACACATTGCGTTTACAAGTGGATTGCCTTCGTAGCAAGGGTCGAACTGAATTTCGCCACCAACTGTTGGTATCCCGATACAGTTACCGTAACCAGCGATACCAGCTACAACTTCCTCGAATAAGTATTTACCGCGCGCTGTTTTTAACTCGCCAAAACGTAATGAGTTCAGCATCGCAATTGGACGTGCACCCATTGAGAATACGTCACGGATAATGCCGCCTACACCTGTTGCCGCGCCTTGGTATGGCTCGATTGCAGATGGGTGGTTATGTGATTCCATTTTGAATACAACGGCTTGGTCGTCACCGATGTCAACGATTCCCGCACCTTCACCAGGACCTTGCAAGACTTGAGGACCTTTTGTTGGGAATTTGCGTAAAACTGGCTTCGATTTTTTGTAAGAGCAGTGCTCAGACCACATTACTGAGAATAGACCTGTTTCTGTCCAGTTTGGAATGCGACCTAATTTTTCGATTGCTAAATCAAACTCCGCATCTGACATACCCATGTCCGCATATAGACGCTGCTCTTTAATTTGCTCTGGTGATGGCTCGAAATTAGTTGTTGACATGTTGTTCCCTCCACTGCATAACAATTGATTTGAATAATTTAAGACCGTCTGCGCCACCAACGATTTCGTTTGCTGCACGCTCTGGGTGAGGCATCATACCAAGTACGTTACCTTCTTTGTTGACGATTCCAGCGATGTCTTCTAAAGAACCGTTTGGATTTTCACCTTCGTATGTGAATGCGATTTGATTGTTCGCTTTAAGTTCTGCTAATGTTTCTTCGTCACAGTAATAGTTACCTTCACCGTGTGCGATTGGAATGTTGATTACTTCGCCAGCTTCATACTGATTTGTGAATAATGTGTTGTTGTTTTCAACTTTTAACTGCACTGTACGACACATGAACTTTAAGTTTTTGTTACGGAGTAACGCGCCAGGTAGTAAGCCTGCTTCCGTTAAGATTTGGAATCCGTTACAAACGCCTAATACTGGCTTGCCAGCTGCAGCAAATTCTTTTAATGCTTTCATGACATTCGATTGGTTGGCCATTGCGCCACAACGTAAGTAGTCACCATATGAGAAACCACCTGGAACTAATGCACCGTCAAAACCTTCTAATGAGTCTGCTGTGTGCCAAACGTATTCTACTTCTTCACCTAATTCGTCTTTAATCGCATGATACATGTCGATATCACAGTTAGACCCTGGGAAAACGAGTACTGCAAATTTCATGATTATGCCTCCTCGATTTCGTAGCGGTACTTCTCGATTACCGTATTTGTTAACACTTTTTCGCACATTTCTTTCACGATTGCTTCTACATCGCGGTCAGTATCTGCGATTTCCACTTCTAAATATTTACCGATACGAACGTCTGTAACTTCCGCATAACCGATTTTTTGTAATGAACCTTGAACAGCTGACCCTTGTGGATCTAAAATACTTTCTTTTAATGTTACGTAAATTTTAACTTTCTGCATGACTTATTTGCCTCCAAGTTTTTGTAAAATAATTTCGTATACTTCAGTAATACTGCCTAGATCACGGCGGAATACGTCTTTATCAAGCTTTTGATTTGTCTCTGTGTCCCATAAGCGACACGTGTCAGGTGAAATTTCATCGGCAAGTAGTACATTGCCATCCTTATCACGACCGAATTCTAATTTAAAGTCGACTAATGTCACACCTACGTCAGCAAAGATGGGGCGCAGCACTTCGTTTACTTGTAGCGCTGCATCATATAAGCTTTGCACTTCTTTAGGTGTCGCAAGATCTAACACGTCAATATGCTCATTTGTAATGAAGGGATCCCCTAATTCGTCATCCTTGTAATAAAACTCAACGATTGGACGCTTCAGTGCTACCCCTTCTTCAAAGCCTAAGCGTTTTGCTAAGCTTCCCGCAGCGATGTTACGTGTTACCACTTCAATTGGAATAATGTCGACTTTACGTACAAGCTGTTCATTAGCAGAAAGGCGTTTCACGAAATGTGACGCAATTCCGTTTGCTTGTAATTTTTCGAAAATTAAAGTCGTGATTTGGTTATTTAAATTTCCTTTACCAGCGATTTCGGCTTTTTTCTCACCGTTAAACGCTGTCGCACTATCCTTATATTCTACAAAAAGAATGTCTTCTTCCTGTGTTTGATATAATCGCTTTGCTTTACCTTCGTACAAAAGTTGACCTTTTTCCATGACGTATTCCTCCAAAAAGTTAATTGATTTTGTTACACCTTCTAAAAGGCTTTTCAGGAAAGGTTCACCAAGTGATGAACCTCAGCCCTAATTTAGTTCAGTCCTAAACGTTCAAAAATGTAATCGACGTTTTGAATGTGATAGTTGTAATCGAAGCAGTCGTTGATTTCTTCAGGTGAAAGGTATGAAGTAATCTTTTCGCTTGCTTCTACTAATGGACGGAACTGAGTTTGTTCATCCCATGAGCGCGCTGTTAACGGTTGAACCGTATCGTACGCTTCTTCACGAACTAAACCTTTATCAATTAATGCAAGTAGAATACGCTGTGAGTAAATTAACCCAAATGTACGCTCCATATTGCGTTTCATATTTTCAGGGAATACCGATAAGTTTTCGATAATGTTGCCGAAACGATTTAACATGTAATTTAATGTAATCGTGGCATCTGGAATAATGACACGTTCAGCTGATGAGTGCGAAATATCGCGCTCGTGCCATAGTGACACGTTCTCGAAAGCTGTTAGCATATAGCCGCGCATTAAGCGTGCCATACCTGTCATGTTTTCAGAGCCGATTGGATTACGTTTATGCGGCATTGCCGAAGAACCTTTTTGACCTTTTGCGAAGCCTTCTTCCACTTCACGTGTTTCGGACTTTTGTAAGCCGCGCACTTCTGTTGCGAACTTTTCAATAGATGTCGCGATTAATGCTAATGTTGAGAAGTACTGTGCATGACGGTCACGTTGCAGCGTTTGTGTTGAGATTGGTGCAGCTGCTAAACCTAGATGCTCACATACATACGCCTCTACGCGAGGGTCGATGTTGGCATATGTCCCAACTGCCCCACTCATTTTACCGGTTTCAATGACCGTTGCAGCCGCTTCGAAGCGTTCAATGTTACGCTTCATTTCCTCGTACCAAAGGGCAAGCTTTAAACCAAATGTAGTCGGCTCTGCGTGCACTCCGTGTGTACGACCCATGCAAACTGTTTTTTTATGTTCAATCGCTTTTTTCTTAATGATTTCAAGGAACTTCGTTAAGTCTTTGCGCAAAATATCATTTGCTTGCTTAATTAAGTAAGATAACGCTGTATCTACCACGTCTGTAGAAGTTAAACCGTAATGTACCCATTTACGTTCATCCCCAAGTGCAGGTGTTTCTGAGACAGCGCGAGTGAACGCAACTACGTCATGGCGCGTTTCCTTTTCGATTTCGTAAATGCGTTCGATATCGAAGTCGGCATTCGTACGTAATTTAATAACATCTTCTTTTGGAATTTCACCAATTTCAGCCCATGCTTCACAAGCTAAAATTTCTACTTCAAGCCAAGCTCGATATTTATTTTCTTCAGTCCAAATTGCGCCCATTTCGGGACGAGTGTAGCGTTCAATCATCTTTTTATGCTCCTTCTACTCTGGCCAAATACCAGAATCCTCGATTTGTTTTAGTGTCGTGTTTAAATCATCGGTCATAATCGTAACATGACCCATTTTGCGATTAACTTTTGCTTCTGATTTACCGTAAAGGTGTACAGACCAATCTGGATATTTCGAAATAGAGTTTGTTAAAGATACAACATGCTGTCCTAGCACATTCACCATGATTGATGGTGCCCATAGCTCTGGTTTGCGTAATGGCCAGCCACAAACAGCGCGGATATGCTGTGTGAACTGTGAAATATTGCACGCCTCAATTGAGTAATGACCTGAATTATGTGGTCGCGGTGCGCATTCGTTGATGACAATACTACCATCTTCTAATACGAACATTTCTACTGCTAATGTGCCGACTAACTGTAAGTAGTCTGCAATCTTCATTGCCGCCTCTTCTGCTAACGCTGCTGCGTTAGCTTCGATGCGTGCAGGCACAATCGTTTCATGTAAAATGTGATTCACATGAATGTTTTCGCCTACTGGCAAGCAGTATGTTTCGCCATGGCCGTTACGTTGAACAATGACTGAAATCTCTTTCGTAAATGGTACAAAGCCTTCTGCGATGCATTGTGAATGTTCAAATAACCCTTTTGCAAGTGACAGGTCCCCTGCTGATTTTAGCAGTTGCTGTCCTTTGCCATCATAGCCGCCGCGTGCCGTTTTCACGATGCATGGGAAGCCAATCTCCTGAATGTGTGCTTCAAGCTGTTCATATGTATCTGCCACGATATACGGCGCTACTGGACAACCAGCCTCAACAATCATCGCTTTTTCCGTTACACGATTTTGTGTAATCCGAACAAGCTCTGCTCCTTGTGGTACGTAAGCCATTTGCGTTAAACGCTTTAAGCCCTCGTAATCAATATTTTCAAATTCATACGTAATGACGTCACTTACCTCAGCTAATTCTTCAAGGGCCGCCTCGTCATCATACGCTGCAACAATGCGAATATCTGCCACTTGTCCACAAGGTGAATCCATTGTTGGTTCAAGCACGGCGATTTTATAACCCGCTTCTTTTGCCGCCATCGCCATCATACGGCCAAGCTGACCGCCACCGATGATTCCGATTGTTTGTCCAGGATAGATCATTTTTGTCACGTTAGGTCACCCGTGCTTTCTAAAACTTGCGCTTTCGTTGCTTCACGACGTGCGTCAAGCTTAGCGGCAAGCTCTATATCAAAGGCTCCTAAAATTTGAGCTGCTAGTAAACCAGCATTCGTTGCCCCAGCTTTACCGATTGCAACGGTTGCTACCGGTACGCCACCTGGCATTTGTACGATTGATAGTAGGGAATCAAGACCGTTTAGTGCACGAGATTGTACAGGTACACCAATAACCGGTAATGTCGTTTTTGCTGCAACCATTCCTGGTAAGTGAGCTGCCCCGCCTGCACCAGCAATAATTACTTGAATACCACGATTACGAGCAGCATCTGCGTACTCAAACATTAAATCAGGTGTGCGGTGTGCCGATACAACTTGCTTTTCATAAGGTACTCCAAGCTCATCTAAAATGTCACATGCATGCTTCATTGTTTCCCAATCACTTGAACTTCCCATAATAACGCCAATTTTCGGATTCATGAGTTTCGCTCCTTTAAACATCTTCTCCACTTACGCTTAAGTTTCTATTCTATTAACGAAAAAAGTCCTCAAATAAACTACTCTCTACGCATGAGAAAGCAGTTTACTTGAGGACTCGTTTGAAAAGAATATGAAGATGATAGCATCTCTATCCACACCCTTTAAAGTAATCGTACCAAAAGTTGCTTTCCCACATAGTCCGGAATTTACGGTACCGGGTAGAGACACTAGAGCCATATTCTCTAGCATATATGAGGGATTAAATGTTTTTCCTGTACACATTTTATCAAGGGTTTGAAAGAAAATCAATGCAAAAATGCGAACGATAAATTTTCAGAAAACAATATCGTTCGGTTTTTAGTCGATAATCGAATTATTCTTCAACTAATATCCCTTTGAATTGAATTTTTTGACGTAAGTATACCGGTTCTCCATTTACTTCCTCAAATACTGGTTCTTCCTTACGTCCAAATGGCATATAGCCATCTTTCTTCATTCGTTCAAGACATTGCTCGATTGTTTCATTTTCTTGTACTTCATACCATACTTGCTTTTTTGCCAAACCGGTCATCCTTCCAACTTTCAATATCGCTCTTACTATACCACGTAATATTATAGGCAATCTATCGGAACGATTTGCAATTGTGAACGATTTGTCACAATTTTATAAGTATTGAAAAAGGAGTACCATTCCGGCACTCCTTCAACATTACTCTGTAAATTCCATTTGTTCGATAATCGGTAAAATCTGTTCGATTGTTAGATCTGGATTATCTAACATCACATTGTAACGTAAGCCTTGCTCATCCCACTGGATTAACTTAAAAACTTCTAAATCTAACACTTTTCCGTTTACGCCACGCACCTCGAGTGTTTCCTCGTCTTCATCTAATGCTTGTAAGGGTTTAAAGACAGATAATGAAAATTGTTGGTCATCCTTTTCATACGTTAATGCGATTTCACCTGTCTCCTCCATATTCATATCTTCAATCATTTCTAATGTATAGCCAGTTGATTCGGGAACAATTAAAAATGGCCCTAATTTTTCTTTCGCCTCGTCTATTGTAATTTCTACGGGAAGCTTAATTGTTTCTGTATCGATTACGACATCATCTGGTAAATCCACAATGAACTGTGCATCATCAATTTTGGCGTTCGGTTCAAATTTTGTAAACTCTGACGATACAGTAAGGTCTCCACTAGTGGTAACCGACTTTAATGTCATCCATGTCTTTTTATCCACCCAAATTTCCATATCGCCAAATAATGATTTCGAGTCTTTTGCTTTCGCAATCAGATGGTACGTATCATGACCTGCAATTTTTTCATCATCACCAATTGTAATTTCATGTGAATCTTTAATTTGTTCTAAAACGCGTAATGCTTGCTCCTTTAACGTCGGTTGCACCAGTCCTTCGCTGCCTTCACCTAGCTCAAGTATCATGGCTGTATTCGTCGACTTTGTATAGGAAGTCAGTTTCTTGCCATCGTTAATCGCTAAAGACTCCTCACCCGTTGAATCCATGACTTCCACACGATTTTTACCGTTTTTCTCCCATTGCTTTGATTGTACCTCTGTCCCATCATTCATGACGATTTTGTATTCACCATAATAAGAAGTAAGTTCAGACGTTTCCTGCAATGCTTGATTTAAAATTTCCTGCGGTGAAAAATCTGTTGTACTACCACAACCTGCTAATGATAAGGTTAAAATTAATGCTGCTGAATAAATGATTTTCTTCATAGTTCCGGCTCCTTTGTTGGTAGCCATAAGATAATGGCCGTTTGATTTTTATGTGAAATCGCTTGAATTTCACCGTTATGCTTTTCAATTATTTGTTTGGAAATGCTTAAACCTAGCCCTGCCCCACGCTGACCTATGTTACTACGCGATTCATCTAACTGATGCAGTGGCTCGAACATTTTTTGACACTGCTCTTTAGAAAGGGTAGCCCCGCTATTTTCGATTACGAGATATAAACCCTTATTCGTAAAATAGTTGTTCAATGGCTCCCATTTTTGTGGAATGTGCTCACGTTCAAACACAGCGATTGAAATGGTACCGCCTGGATTCGTGTACGTCCATGCATTAGAAACAAGATTATCGACTACGCGCATCAACTGCTTTGGATTAACCAGATAGTCGTTCTGAAGCTGAATGGATGTTGTCGCATTAAAACCCATGTCAACACTGATTTGTTCATAATCCCCTAGCAACATCTCGAAAAATTCAGCGCCATCGACTTCTACAAGTTCCATTTCATATGATTTTGATTGGAGTAGTGTAAACATCATCAAATCGTCTAGTAGCTGCTTCATGTAATCTGACTTACCATATATAATTTGTAAATACTCCTGCTGATCCTGTTCACTTAACTTCCCTGCAAGTAAGCTTTCGCTATAGGCTTGAATTGATGTTAATGGTGTTTTTAAGTCATGCGAAAGACTTGCAATCATAAACTCCTTTTGACGCTGTTCGCTATCTAACTTATCACGCGTTGCAACAATTTCCTGCTGCATCATTTGGAAGCTTGCCATTAACTCGCCAAGCTCATCCTTTCGAATAGCTAGTATTGTCGTCGACTCCCCTTTTGCGAAAAGCCGCATTTGTTCAATTAACTGCTTTGCTGGTCGGTTTAAACGGCGATTTAAAAAGTACACAACTGCGCCATACAATAGAAGTAAGATAACAATTAAACTACCGACAACTAGTGCAGTTTTGGAATTGATCTCTTCCGTCCATTCGGTACGAGCAAGTGTAATTTTATATACTCCTTTGATTGCCGTATCTTCATAAACAGGTTCTTTATAAACAAAGGTCTCATAGTTTTGTTTCAACTCATACAAATTTTTATACAACGTACTTTTCGCCTCAAAGTTGCTATAGGAACCTAGTGGATTTGATGAATAATAGACTTTTCCGTTCGGACTATAAAGTGTAATCATTAATTGATTTGACGTTAATGCTTCAATTTCACTAAAACCCTGCCTACTTGAATAAAGGGTTGGGTCATCTAATAACTCCTTTAACTCTGTCACCTGCGACCAGGTCTTAAAATATTCCTCTACGTTTTTATCTTGATAATAGGCATTAATAGACACGTATAATCCGTAAAGTGCGCCAAGCGGGATGAGCATCACTAGTAAATATGTGACAAGTAGCCAATATTTAATTTTCATAACGCCTCACCAATGAAACGGTAGCCCTTCCCCCAAACCGTTTCAATAAAGTGGGGTGTCTTCACAGGGTCCTTTAATTTTTCACGTAGTGCCTTAATGTGTACCGTCACCGTATGTGTTTGATCCAGCTCAACTTGCTGCCAAACATGGGTGTATAATTCATCTTTTTTAAACACATTGAACGGATGCTGTATAAATAGTTTTAACAGTGCGAATTCCTTGTGCGTTAAATTCACTTTTTCGTCATCCACATAAATTAACTCTTTCTCTAAATCAACGGTTAATCCATGTGCAAATTTTAATAAGCTCTGCTCAACAGTTACTTTGTTATAACGCCACCAACGTCTGAGTTGAGATCGAACGCGGGCTTTTAACTCTTCTAATGAAAATGGCTTTGCTAAATAATCATCGGCATCTTGTAGGCCCTCGACTTTATCCGCATCCTCGCTTTTCGCACTAATCATAATAATGGGCACGTCACTTTGTAGGCGGATTTGTTCAATCATAGTTAGCCCATCCATTTCAGGCATCATCCAATCGACAAGCACTAATGAATAGTTGCCGGCAGAAAAATCTTCTAATCCTTCAATGCCCGTTGTCGCCCACGTTACAAAATAACCTTCCTTCGTTAACGTATCCTTAATAATGCGTGCAATTTCACGATCATCTTCTACTAAAAGAATTTGCTCCACTTCTTTCGCCTCCTGTATTTACTATAACGATTAATTCATTAGAAATTGGTAACTTTATAAATTCTTTATTTTTAGTATAACTTTTACAGCAATTTGTTGCGATGCGTATGGAAATTAATTTAAAAGACTAAAAGTGAAAAATACTTTCGGGGAGTAACTAATTAAGAAGATTTTAGTGAAGGCCTAATTAAATGAAAACACAAAAAAACCACTGATTTCTCAGTGGTTTTACGATTACCTAGCGACGTCCTACTCTCACAGGGGGAAACCCCCAACTACCATCGGCGCTAAAGAGCTTAACTTCTGTGTTCGGTATGGGAACAGGTGTGACCTCTTTGCCATCATCACTAGATTATTTGAAAGAATTATTCTTTCAAAACTGGATAAACGTTTCATTGATGTTCATAAATTGTGGTTAAGTCCTCGACCGATTAGTATTCGTCAGCTCCACACATCACTGCGCTTCCACCTCGAACCTATCTACCTGATCGTCTTTCAGGGGTCTTACTTACTTGCGTAATGGGAAATCTCATCTTGAGGGGGGCTTCATGCTTAGATGCTTTCAGCACTTATCCCGTCCACACATAGCTACCCAGCGATGCTCTTGGCAGAACAACTGGTACACCAGCGGTGTGTCCATCCCGGTCCTCTCGTACTAAGGACAGCTCCTCTCAAATTTCCTACGCCCACGACGGATAGGGACCGAACTGTCTCACGACGTTCTGAACCCAGCTCGCGTACCGCTTTAATGGGCGAACAGCCCAACCCTTGGGACCGACTACAGCCCCAGGATGCGATGAGCCGACATCGAGGTGCCAAACCTCCCCGTCGATGTGGACTCTTGGGGGAGATAAGCCTGTTATCCCCGGGGTAGCTTTTATCCGTTGAGCGATGGCCCTTCCATGCGGAACCACCGGATCACTAAGCCCGTCTTTCGACCCTGCTCGACTTGTAGGTCTCGCAGTCAAGCTCCCTTATGCCTTTACACTCTACGAATGATTTCCAACCATTCTGAGGGAACCTTTGGGCGCCTCCGTTACTCTTTAGGAGGCGACCGCCCCAGTCAAACTGTCCGCCTGACACTGTCTCCTACCCCGCTAAGGGGCATGGGTTAGAAGTTCAATACAACCAGGGTAGTATCCCACTGACGCCTCCTCCGAAGCTGGCGCTCCGGGATCTCTGGCTCCTACCTATCCTGTACAAGTTGTACCAAAATTCAATATCAGGCTACAGTAAAGCTCCACGGGGTCTTTCCGTCCTGTCGCGGGTAACCTGCATCTTCACAGGTACTATAATTTCACCGAGTCTCTCGTTGAGACAGTGCCCAGATCGTTACGCCTTTCGTGCGGGTCGGAACTTACCCGACAAGGAATTTCGCTACCTTAGGACCGTTATAGTTACGGCCGCCGTTTACTGGGGCTTCAATTCGCAGCTTCGCTTGCGCTAACCACTCCTCTTAACCTTCCAGCACCGGGCAGGCGTCAGCCCCTATACGTCACCTTACGGTTTTGCAGAGACCTGTGTTTTTGCTAAACAGTCGCCTGGGCCTATTCACTGCGGCTCTCTCACGCTTGCACGCTAACAGAGCACCCCTTCTCCCGAAGTTACGGGGTCATTTTGCCGAGTTCCTTAACGAGAGTTCTCTCGCACACCTTAGGATTCTCTCCTCGACTACCTGTGTCGGTTTGCGGTACGGGCACCTCTCACCTCGATAGAGGCTTTTCTTGGCAGTGTGAAATCAGGAACTTCGTCCATACGGACTCGTCATCACAGCTCAATGTTAAAGTATGCGGATTTGCCTACATACACACCTTACTGCTTGAACACGCGCAACCAACGGCGTGCTTACCCTATCCTACTGCGTCCCCCCATTTCTCAAACGGTGAGGAGGTGGTACAGGAATATCAACCTGTTGTCCATCGCCTACGCCTATCGGCCTCGGCTTAGGTCCCGACTAACCCTGAGCGGACGAGCCTTCCTCAGGAAACCTTAGTCATACGGTGGACGGGATTCTCACCCGTCTTTCGCTACTCATACCGGCATTCTCACTTCTAAGCGCTCCACCAGTCCTTCCGGTCTGACTTCAACGCCCTTAGAACGCTCTCCTACCACGCATCCTATTGGATGCATCCACAGCTTCGGTGAATCGTTTAGCCCCGATACATTTTCGGCGCAGCGTCACTCGACCAGTGAGCTATTACGCACTCTTTAAATGATGGCTGCTTCTAAGCCAACATCCTGGTTGTCTAAGCAACGCCACATCCTTTTCCACTTAACGATTACTTTGGGACCTTAGCTGGTGGTCTGGGCTGTTTCCCTCTTGACTACGGATCTTATCACTCGCAGTCTGACTCCCGTGTATAAATATCTGGCATTCGGAGTTTGTCTGAATTCGGTAAAGCGAGATGCCCCCCTAGTCCAAACAGTGCTCTACCTCCAGTATTCTCAATCACGAGGCTAGCCCTAAAGCTATTTCGGAGAGAACCAGCTATCTCCAGGTTCGATTGGAATTTCTCCGCTACCCACACCTCATCCCCGCACTTTTCAACGTGCGTGGGTTCGGGCCTCCAGTAAGTGTTACCTCACCTTCACCCTGGACATGGGTAGATCACCTGGTTTCGGGTCTACGACCACGTACTAATTCGCCCTATTCAGACTCGCTTTCGCTGCGGCTCCGTCTTCTCAACTTAACCTCGCACGTAATCGTAACTCGCCGGTTCATTCTACAAAAGGCACGCTATCACCCATTAACGGGCTCTAACTACTTGTAGGCACACGGTTTCAGGATCTATTTCACTCCCCTTCCGGGGTGCTTTTCACCTTTCCCTCACGGTACTGGTTCACTATCGGTCACTAGGTAGTATTTAGCCTTGGGAGATGGTCCTCCCGGATTCCGACGGAATTTCACGTGTTCCGCCGTACTCAGGATCCACTCAGGAGGGAATAACTTTTGGGCTACAGGGCTTTTACCTTATTTTGCGGACCTTTCCAAGTCGCTTCGCCTAAATCATTCTTTTGTAACTCCGTATTGAGTGTCCTACAACCCCAAAGAGCAAGCTCTTTGGTTTGGGCTCTTCCCGTTTCGCTCGCCGCTACTCAGGGAATCGAATTTTCTTTCTGTTCCTGCAGGTACTTAGATGTTTCAGTTCCCTGCGTCTGTCTCAAACACGCTATGAATTCACGTGAGTGTACTATCCGATTAAAGATAGTGGGTTCCCCCATTCGGAAATCCCCGGATCAAAGCTTACTTACAGCTCCCCGAGGCATATCGGTGTTAGTGCCGTCCTTCATCGACTCCTAGTGCCAAGGCATCCACCGTGCGCCCTTATTAACTTAACCAAAAGTTAAACTTAAATCAGAAGATTTAAGATTTTAAGGATATTGCACGACCAATTTCTTGATCTATTGTTTGTTTATTACTTATCAATGTCGTTTTATCCAGTTTTCAAAGAACAAGACAACTACACTGAACCACTTCGTGATTCGCTTCGTTGACTTTGCTTCATGCAGTCTTGCGACGATAGCGCAGCGACAGGAGCAAAGGTTTTATTTTTGAAGTATCTCATTCAATTAAGAATGAACCTTCAAAACTGAACAGCAAACGTTAATGAGTATCTTCTCCAAGAGAAGATTTCCGAAATAATCCTTAGAAAGGAGGTGATCCAGCCGCACCTTCCGATACGGCTACCTTGTTACGACTTCACCCCAATCATCTATCCCACCTTCGGCGGCTGGCTCCATAAAGGTTACCTCACCGACTTCGGGTGTTACAAACTCTCGTGGTGTGACGGGCGGTGTGTACAAGGCCCGGGAACGTATTCACCGTGGCATGCTGATCCACGATTACTAGCGATTCCGGCTTCATGTAGGCGAGTTGCAGCCTACAATCCGAACTGAGAACGATTTTATCGGATTAGCTCCCCCTCGCGGGTTGGCAACCGTTTGTATCGTCCATTGTAGCACGTGTGTAGCCCAGGTCATAAGGGGCATGATGATTTGACGTCATCCCCACCTTCCTCCGGTTTATCACCGGCAGTCTCCTTAGAGTGCCCAACTAAATGATGGCAACTAAGAACAAGGGTTGCGCTCGTTGCGGGACTTAACCCAACATCTCACGACACGAGCTGACGACAACCATGCACCACCTGTCACCGTTGTCCCCGAAGGGAAAACTGTATCTCTACAGTGGTCAATGGGATGTCAAGACCTGGTAAGGTTCTTCGCGTTGCTTCGAATTAAACCACATGCTCCACCGCTTGTGCGGGCCCCCGTCAATTCCTTTGAGTTTCAGTCTTGCGACCGTACTCCCCAGGCGGAGTGCTTAATGCGTTAGCTGCAGCACTGAGGGGCGGAAACCCCCCAACACTTAGCACTCATCGTTTACGGCGTGGACTACCAGGGTATCTAATCCTGTTTGCTCCCCACGCTTTCGCGCCTCAGTGTCAGTTACAGACCAGATAGTCGCCTTCGCCACTGGTGTTCCTCCAAATCTCTACGCATTTCACCGCTACACTTGGAATTCCACTATCCTCTTCTGCACTCAAGTTCCCCAGTTTCCAATGACCCTCCCCGGTTGAGCCGGGGGCTTTCACATCAGACTTAAGGAACCACCTGCGCGCGCTTTACGCCCAATAATTCCGGACAACGCTTGCCACCTACGTATTACCGCGGCTGCTGGCACGTAGTTAGCCGTGGCTTTCTAACAAGGTACCGTCAAGGTAGCGCCAGTTACTACGCTACTTGTTCTTCCCTTGCAACAGAGTTTTACGAACCGAAATCCTTCTTCACTCACGCGGCGTTGCTCCATCAGACTTTCGTCCATTGTGGAAGATTCCCTACTGCTGCCTCCCGTAGGAGTCTGGGCCGTGTCTCAGTCCCAGTGTGGCCGATCACCCTCTCAGGTCGGCTACGCATCGTTGCCTTGGTGAGCCGTTACCTCACCAACTAGCTAATGCGCCGCGGGTCCATCCTATAGTGATAGCCGAAACCATCTTTCAACTTCAAAACATGTGTTTCGAAGTATTATCCGGTATTAGCTCCGGTTTCCCGAAGTTATCCCAGTCTATAGGGTAGGTTACCCACGTGTTACTCACCCGTCCGCCGCTAAATCAGAGAGAAGCAAGCTTCTCTAATCATTCGCTCGACTTGCATGTATTAGGCACGCCGCCAGCGTTCGTCCTGAGCCAGGATCAAACTCTCCATAATAGTTAGTTTGAAAGCTCATTTGCTTTGCTAGCGATCCAACTAATTAAAGTTGTAATCTATTGTTTGTTTCATTTAAGAAACTTGTTTTTCATTAACGTTGCTTGTTCAGTTTTCAAGGTTCATGTGTAAGTCGTTTGTGCGACTGTTTTATATTTTACAGTAGTTGTTTTCGTTTGTCAACAACTTCTTTAAAATGTTTATTTGTTTATGTTGTTTTCGTTTGTTTCTTAACAACGTGTTTAACTATACAACGGAAACCTGAAGTAGCGCAACCCCTTTTTAAAAGAAAAAATTTTCTGATTTCTTAAAAACAATTTGTTATGAGTTTCTTCTATTATATATGTAGTAAAGTCAATTTACTTGTCAGCTTAAATTAACTTTACTATCCATCATTAAAATCGCTTTAAAATTCCAATCTCATCTTTCTGCTAATGGTTTTCATGTTGTACTTTTCATAAAAAGCAATGGCTTCTTCATTGAATTCCCATACATTTAATTCAACAGACTCTACATTTTGTTCTTTCGCCCAGTTAACACATGCTTCAAATAATAATGAGCCGATTCCTTGGCGCTTCACTGAACGATCGACACCAAAATCATGTATGTATGCAAATTTCCGCTGAATTAACGAGGCAAATTTGGAGGCACATTCAATTGTAATGACTGCAAACCCTATAATTCGCTCAGCCTTTACGATAAAAACTTTACTGTTCTCTTGTTCAAGCAGTTCCATATAATATTCTTTTGGCATTACACAATTCACTTGCTTAAAAACCGATGCATCTCCCGCCACATGATCTTCATGGCCTTGCCTCACTAAACGGTTTACTTCTAGATAATCTTTTTCTGTTGCTTCTATAATCTGATACATTCTTTCCCCCCTCTTTCAGCGTTTCTTCTATATAACTTATTTAAACTCCTCTTTTACAAATAAAAAAACTACCTAGACATTTGCCTAGATAGCTTTGAGTTATTTTGAGTTTCTTCTATAAGAAGATGAAATACGCTAGGAAGATCGCGAATAGTCCATACATAATCGGATGAATTTCTTTACTACGTCCTGCTACGATCATTGTGATTGGGTAGAAAATGAAACCTACTGCGATACCTGTTGCGATTGAGTAACCTAATGGCATACATAATACAACTAAGAATGCTGGAATGGCGATTTCGATTTTATCCCACTCGATTAAGCGTAATGATGAAACCATTAATGCACCAACGATAATTAATGCTGGAGCTGTTACCGCTGAAGTAACAACTGCTAATAATGGTGTAAAGAATAGAGCTAATAAGAATAATAGACCTGTTACGACAGAGGCTAAACCAGTACGAGCACCTGCTGCTACACCGGCTGTTGACTCTACATAAGATGTCGTAGTAGAAGTACCGAAGATTGCACCAGTTACCGTTGCTAATGCATCAGCTAATAATGCACGACCAGCACGTGGTAACTTGTTATCTTTTACTAAACCTGCTTGACCTGCAACCGCCATTAACGTACCTGCTGTATCGAAGAAGTCAACGAATAAGAATGTTAATACGACAATTAAGAAATCCATGTTCAGGATTAAATCAAAGTCTGAGAATGCATCAAATGCTGCACCAAATGTTGGTGATACATCTGGAATTGCCGCTACGATACCAGTTGGTAAGTTTACTAAACCGACAATCATACCTACTATTGCTGTAACGACCATTCCGTAGAAAATACCGCCATTTACTTTTTTCGCTAATAAAATCGCTGTTACGACTGTACCGAACACTGCTAGTAAGGTGTTCCCTGATGTTACATCACCTAATTTAACTAATGTCGCTGGATCTGCTACGATAATGCCTACTGATTGGAAACCTACAAATGTAATGAATAAACCAATACCCGCACCTACTGCATATTTAAGCTGTGCTGGAATCGCGTTAATAACCGTTTCACGTAAACCTGTTAAAGATAGAATAATAAAGATTATACCTGAGAATAAAACACCTGTTAATGCTGTTTCCCATGCCATGCCCATTCCTAAAACAACTGAGAAGGCGAAGAATGCATTCAGACCCATACCTGGCGCTAATGCGATTGGGTATCTTGCAATAATCCCCATAAATAAAGAACCGACAGCAGCAGCTAAAGCAGTTGCTACAAATACTGCATTATAATCCATACCTGTTTCTGAAAGCATCCCTGGGTTAACAGCTAAAATATAGGCCATTGAAAGGAATGTTGTTAAACCACCTAAAATTTCGCGGCGGTAATTCGTACCAAGTTTATCGAACTCGAAATACTTTTTCATAATGAAATTTTCCTCCGTGTTGTCGTCTACAACATCTGTGAGAACTTAACCCTTAAAAACAAAAAAGACACGCAAAGCGATTCGCTGCATGTCTACGATTTAAGGACAATAAATTCTATACCCCATTTATAGAGCTATAAAACCTATTTATAAATCGTAGTCGAATCATTTACGGTGATTCGGTAGAAACTTACGGGCCTTATTCCCGACATTATACGACGACGTATTTAATTTATGATAGTAATATATCATTTCATTTTTCTAATTTCAACACTATTCACGAACATTTTTTAATTATTTTATAATATAGTTCGTAAAAATATCTATTAATAACTAATTTTTTGATTTTTAAAGCATAATAATGCATTTTATACGTAAATTTTTAAAAGTTTTCTTTTTTCAAAATACGAACATTCTATGACAAAAGCTGTATTTTTTTGGCGGATTCCTGAAAAAGTGAAAAAGCAGCTCAATTTTTACAGTCAAACTGCCCATTTCCTAATCAAATGTTAAAGAATACTTTTTCGTTTTCAAATACAGCATAAAGAAAATCGTCAGCGCTAAACTAAATAACCCAAATACTAAGCCTGTAATCGGTAACCCCACCCAATCGAGTAATGCACCTGTCGATAACAGCACCACTTGAAACAATGTTTGGTCGATCATATTACGGAAGGCAAAGAAGCGCCCGTGGTACTCAGCTGGCATTTGCTTTTGGAAAATCGTCATCGTTGTTGGGAAGAAACAGCCCACCGTAAAACCAAACGAAGCAAAAATAATCACGTTCATGATTTCGATAGTCGAGAAAAATAACAGCGACTGCAAGCCACCGATCAACAGAGCCAAGCTAAACAGCATCGTCCCGGTTTTCATGCGTAAGCCTAACTGTTTTACTGCAATTGCCCCAAGCATAAAGCCAACACCTTCTACTGTATACAACAATCCTGAAATACTCGTAGAATCATGCATTTGTGCGATTTTCATAATCATTAAATTAAACGATCCTAAAAATAAAATCGGTACAACAATTAATACAAGTGTTACAAGTACAACTGGATATTGCTTTAAGACAGGTAACACTTCTCTGAAACTGCCACTTTCCTTCTCTTTTGATGTACGTTCCACAACGTCTTCATCAATTTGTAAGAAGAATAACGTCGCTAACACGAGTATGTACATGATGAGTGAAACGACATATAGCCAAATTAAATCAAAATACGCTACGAATAATCCAGCCGCCGCCGCACCAACAATACGAGATAATGTCCGCGCATTCATATGCCAACCATTTAATGAAAGTAAATCTTTTTTGTCGACGATTTTTGGCACAACTGATTGAATAGCCGGCATAAAAAATGCCGCTGCGATTTGTAATAGTACTAAAAAGACAATCATGAGCAGTACGGAATCAAACATAATCGCTGCAAACATCACAAATACCGTGAAAATGCGGCCAATTGATGAACCAATTAATACTTTCTTTTTACTTGTTGCATCGATAATTCGCCCAGCTAACGGTGCGACAATTACACCAGCAAGCATCCCAATCGCTAAAATGACCGATTTATGAAAGTCAGAGGCAACAAACTCCGTCATGAACGCTAAATTTCCGATAATGCCGGCCCACAGACCCAGCCCTACGATGAATTCACCGATCAGCACAATCCATACATTTCGATTACGCCACATAGCCTCTCCACCTTTTTTAGAATTTTCGCTATCTTCCATTGTAATAAATTTCGAGTTACTAAACAATATGTAAGATTAGTTCTTTAAAGCTTAAGCACATCTAATGAGGATTCCTCGACGCTGCTTTTTATTGTATAATTTTAGTAAACGACGAGGAGCAATAACGTTGTTTTATCGAATAAACATGAGCAGTTTTTATGGGTAACGAAAGATGAGGCAATGGAACTTTTACCACAGCCTATTATTGAAGATTTCACGCAGCATCAACTTTTCGAACGTTTATTTTAAATTTTTCCATAATAGTTTATATAGATGTTATATTGTCCCCTCATAGTAAAAAGGTAAAAACATAACTGGAGGGATTTTTTTATGGAACAACAACGTTCTTGGGCTTTAACTTTAATTCGCTTTGCTGCAATTTTTGGCTTCATCGGTGTATTTATCGGGTCAAAAATGAGCGGTGATATGGATTACTCGTTACGTCCAATTCACGCACATATTGTATTAGTTGGTTGGTTATCTGTATTTGCATGGGGGATTTTCTATTATATCGTACCGGTACGCAAATTAATTCTTGTTAAGATTCACAGTATCCTCGGCATGATTGGCGCATTCGGCTTAACGTTCGGTATGTGGCTATACAACTTAAATCCATTTAACTTAAATGAAACATTTAATATGGTGTTCTTCATCGTTGGAGGAACGATTCTATTAATCGCCTTTGCAATGTTTGTGGTGATTACGTTTATGGTAGATAAAAAGAAATAATAGTTAATAGACCTAAGCAACTTTTCGTTGCTTAGGTTTTTTTATTCAGATTTTTACCGAAATTAACCTTATTTTCAGAAAAAATATTTTTTTCTGAAAATAAGGTTGTTTTATTTAAGTGAGTATAATAAAATAACTCATATAATATAAAACCTACAAGAATAATTGGTTTTAAGTGAGGTGATTTTTTTGTCTACACCTATTGTTTCAGTTGAACAAATTACAAAATCTTATAATGGCACTTCACCTGTGCTCAGTAATATTACGTTTGATATTCAACCCGGCGAGGTAATTGCATTGCTCGGAAAAAGTGGTTGCGGCAAAAGTACATTGCTTAATTGCATTGGTGGTTTTGAAGAAACCGACTCTGGACGTGTGCGATTAGATGGCCAGCAAGTCATCACTCCAAGTAAACGCTGCGTCATGCTCATGCAAAACTATGGTCTTTTGCCATGGCGTTCTGTACAAAAAAATGTGGAGTTAGGCATTGAGGGTTCTGGCTTAACAAAGCAAGCCATTACTGAGCGAGCACAGCATTACTTACAAATGGTTGGTTTACACGATCGTGCTTCTTCTCTACCGAGTGAGTTATCCGGGGGCATGCAACAACGCGTTGCCATTGCACGCGCGCTCGCTATCCAGCCCGAAGTTATTTTAATGGATGAACCCTTCGGAGCATTAGATACATTTACACGCTATTATTTGCAAAATGAACTATTGCAAATTCAACAACGCGAAAAAATGACCATTATTCTCGTGACACATGATATCGACGAAGCCATTTACTTAGCGGATCGTATTTTCATCATGAAGCCTAACCCAGGAGAAATCCATAAAGAAATTTCATTAAAAATGAGCAAGCCGCGCGATCGTTCAGATTCTGACTTCCAACACTATCGCGAACTCATATTTAATGAGTTTCACTTTACCAATATGAAATCACCAATCGAATTTAATATTTAGGAGGCGAAAAGATGAAAAAGATTTTTGCGTTACTGTTATTCGTAGCTGTACTTGCATTAACTGCTTGTGGAACTAACGACGCTTCAGAAACAAAAGCTGATGGAGAAAAACCAACAATAAAAATTGGGTATTTGCCAATCACACACGCTGTTCCTTTATATATGCAAAAGGATACAGAATATGAAAATTATAATTTAGAGCTTGTAAAATTCGGTTCTTGGCCGGAATTAGTGGACGCGTTAAATTCAGGCGCGATTGATGGGGCATCTATGTTGATTCAATTAGCGATGAATGCAAAGGAAAAAGGTATTGATTTAAAAGCAGTCGCACTTGGTCACCGTGACGGGAATGTGCTGATTGGTGGAAAGAATATCGGATCTGTTGAGGAATTAAAAGGGAAGTCTTTTGCCATTCCTAGCCGCTTCTCTACACATAATATTTTATTATATGAAATGTTAAAAAAGCATAATATCGGTTATGACGAAGTAGATGTCATTGAGTTGCCTCCTGCTGAAATGCCTGCTGCTCTTGCAGAAGGGCGCATCGCAGGATATGTCGTGGCAGAACCATTCGGCGCAATTTCTGTGTCACTTGAAAATGGCAACGTGCTCTATCAATCCGAAGACATCTGGCAGGATTCTATCGACTGCGGCTTAGTATTACGAGGTCAGTTTATTGAAAATAATAAAGAGCTCGTTCAAAGCTTCGTAGATGACTATATTGCAGGTGGCGATCTTGCCCAGCATAAAGACGATCATACACATGATGTTGTAAGCGAATATTTAACAGTTGAAAAAGATGTGTTAGACCTGTCATTACAATGGATTTCTTATGATAACTTAGCCATTGAAAAAGACAGCTATGAAATTTTACGCAATGCATTAATTGAAATGGAGCTTTCTAAAAACCCTCCAACCTATGAGGAATTTGTAGATGCTCGCCTTGTAAACTAACTAAGGACGGAGGGATCGTATGGTCATATTGAGAAAGTTTTCACCGGTTGCACTTGGGTTTTTATTAGTAATCATCGTTTGGCAATTGGCTACAATTTTCGGTGGGCATCAAGCAGCACTCTTCCCTCCTCCGTTAAAAGTAGGCGAAGCTTTGTTTGGCATCATCATGGATGGCTCAATTTTCACCCATATCCAAATTAGCTTATTTCGCTTCTTTTCAGGTTATTTAACAGCTGTTATTATCGCCATCTTGCTAGGCTTGATTTTAGGCAGACTGCCAAAAGTATGGCAAGTGATTGACCCAATTGTGCAAGTATTGCGCCCAGTGTCACCTATTGCTTGGTCTCCGTTTATTGTCTTATGGTTTGGTATCGGCAATATGCCTGCTATCGTTATTATTTTTTTAGCAGCGTTTTTCCCAGTTTTATTATCAACCGTATCTGCTGTACGTAAAGTCGATAAAACGTATTTACGCATTGCAGCAAATTTTGAGATGAGCCAGATTGATACATTAAGAAAAATCGTTTTACCTGCATCGTTTCCTATGATTGCAAATGGCTTGCATATGGCTTTAGGCTCTGCTTGGATCTTTTTAGTGGCAGGGGAAATGGTTGGAGCACAATCGGGGCTTGGCTTCTTAATTATCGATGCTCGAAATGCACTAAGTTTAGATTTAGTACTAGCAAGCATCGTTGTTATTGGGGTTCTTGGTTTAGTTTTAGATAAGGGGATTCACTACTTTGAGGCTTGGGTCAACAAAATTTGGGGTGGAACAACTTAAAAAGACTCAATGGTTCAAGCTAATGGTCGAATATTGATTTGCTCCACTTTTTGTCCAGTTTTTGTTGAATAATAACCAACTGCTACACGGTCATTGTTTTCATCAACAATTTCTTTATAACACGTGTCTAAATGGTCGGCGCCCCATATAATCATTGCATTAAATACATGCTCTAAGGCTTGACCCTTTTCAGTTAATGTATATCGATAACGTGGTGGATGTGCCACGTAAAGCTCTGCTTTTACAAGTCCCGCCTGCTCTAATTCCTTTAAGCGACTTGATAATGTATTCGCTGAAAGGCCAGGGAGTTTTAGTTTAATATCATTGAAGTTTGTTTCACCTATAAGTAATTCGTGGATCACTAATAATGTCCATCGATCACCTATTACATTTAATGTTTGTGCGATATTACAAGGTAAGTCATAGCGTGTTTTCATGTCGTCTCCTCCTTGTAATTAAGTATAAGCATTAATTTTATACAATGCGAGTTAATTTTTTTAACTCAATAAAACTATATATTGGAGGAATTTAAAATGACTTTATTTTTAGTAGAATCAACGATTAACGAAATTTCAACAAAGGGCGCTTTCTCAGCATTCGTTGAAAAGGTGCATGCAACGGAAGGTACTCATGTTATCGAAGTGCAAGTAGCAAAAGACTTTTCACGTGCCTATTTCATTATTGAAGCAGCAACTGAGCAAGAGGCAAAATCAGCGTTAGAAGCACAAAACGCCGTAGCTGATTTAACAAAAGAAGTGCGCTTAATCGGGAAAGAATTAGATGAAGTTAAAAATAACAATGAACAAGTAAACTATTTAGTAGAATGGGAAATTCCTGCTGAAATAACGATGGAAAAATATTTAGAGCGTAAAAAGAAAAATTCAGTGAAATACGAAGAAGTGCCTGATGTGAAATTCTCTCGTACGTATGTATGTGAAGATATGACAAAATGCTTGTGCTTCTATGACGCACCAGATGAAGCAGCAGTAAAGCGTGCTCGTGAAGCCGTTCAAACACCAATTACATCTCTTACTGAATTAGCTGATTAATAAGGAGGAAGGAAAATGGCAATAAATATTGAGCTGCTTCATCAAATTATCGATGAGAAGCTAAAACCGATCGTTAAAAAAGTTGATGAACAGGCCTTTTATGCAGAAGAGTATATTTTAGCTTTAGCGAATGCAGGTTTTTTCGATTCGACAAATAAAGACGTACCAACTATTTTACAAGATGAAGCAGCGATTGTCCGTGAGACGGCAAAGGTTTGTATGACAACAGCCTTTTGCATTTGGTGCCATTTAGCTGCCTTAACCTATTTACGTCATACAGAGAATATGTATTTGCGAAAAACGATTTTACCCCAAATTGAACAAGGTGAATTTTTAGGCGCTACTGGCTTATCAAACCCTATGAAGTATTATTCCGGTTTAGAAAAGTTGCATCTTTCAGCTGAAAAAACAGCAGATGGTTATATTATTAATGGGACTTTACCTGCTGTTTCAAATCTTGGACAACGTCATTATTTCGGCGTAATTGCCACTTTAGATGATCAAGAAGTAATGGTGCTTGTCTCAACAAAAGCAAATGGACTTGAGTTAAAAGAAAAGGTTGGCTTTATCGGGGTAAATGGTAGTGCTACGTATTCTTGCAAGTTCGAGAAAGTATTCATTCCAAATGAACAGGTCATTGCACACGAAGCTAAAGCCTTTTGTGATAAAATTCGCCCTACCTTTATTTATTATCAAATTCCATTAGGTGCTGGTGTAATCGCGGCAGCAGTTGAAGGGATTGAAAAAGTAAAAGCAAAACAAAATGGTAGCAACGAATATTTACAAGTGCAGGCAACGGACTTAGAAGCAACCTATAAGGAAATCCTTCACGACCTAAACGGAGTCGCGCAACAATTAACATTAAAGTCGGTTGTCCCTCTTCGTTTAAAAACAGTTGAAAATACATTAGCTGCCGTGCAGGCGAACATGCTTCATAATGGTGCGGCTGGCTATGTTGCCGGAAGTGTCCCTTCTCGTAAACTTCGTGAAGCGTACTTCTTTGCAAACTTAACACCAACTGTTCGCCATTTACAAAAATTGCAGACTAAAATTTAAACAACAATCCCCCTCGAGTCCCTAGTAATATAGGGCATCGAGGGGATTTTATTAATTCTAGTCTATTGCACATGCTTGTTCCTTCACCACTCGCGGTTTCGTCGCCCGGTACCAGTGCAGACAAAGAATAAAGATAATCACCGCATCGATTAAATCCCCACCGTAGTACATCACCATACTCCCCTGCTGAGCTTGTTCAAGAATTACTCCACTCGGCGGATGCGTGTATAGATATTTCGCTAATATCCCATGACTCGCCAGTGCAAGTATTAACACGATAGCGCGGTACATAAAGGACTTCCGGTGAAATACGGGATCTATATAAATCATTGAAATTGTAAATAAATAACCTGCTAAGAGGATATGGACATGTACGAAAAATGAGACCACGCTATTGTCATGCATAAGCGTGTAAAGCTCCGTCGTATATAACAACCAAAGTCCACCCATGTTAAGGAGTGTTGCAACAACTGGATCCGTGACAATTCGTGCTAGCCAGCTTTTCAACAACTTTGTCAGTAGTCGTGCGGAGTTTGTACTGAGCGTTCTTAGTAGGAGTGTAATCGGTGCGGCTAGCACAAGGAGCAGTGGTGCTAGCATTCCTAAAAGTAAATGCCCCATCATATGCATCGTAAAATCTTCATGCGCAAGATTTGCTAGCGGACCAACTACAGCAAGCGATGCGCATAATAAGCCAAGGCACCAACAAATTGTGCGGTACATCGGCCATTTTTTATAATTGCGATTCGTAAAAAGCACCGCGCCAACATACAGCACGGCAAGTAAACTAAACCCAAATATGAAAAGCAACTGCACAACTTCGTGACCATTTGCTACGTGATGTGTATGCATTTAATAATACCTTTTTAATTTATTTGTCCGTCTCATCAGTTCAATACCTGCTAGCAAAATAACCGCCGCCACCACATTCCACACGATATCGTAGAGGTACACATTTTCTACATATCGGATTTGATGCAGGCGCATAATTTTATGCTGAATAATACCATCATATAATTGGAACCCACCGACACCGACTAGTATTCCAGCAAGCCATCGTTTAAACCAATAACTATGTCTACGCCGAAGATCTGCGAACATAAACAATCCCGCAATTGTCGCAAACCAACTAAACGCATGAAATAACCCATCCGAGATTAAGCCAACATCCGTTGTCGATTTATCGTAAAAATGATGCCAGCGTAGTAGCTGATGAAAAATTACCTCATCCACAAAAGCAATTAACCCTAAGCCAAATAGAAAGCCTGACCAAAAATTCCGGCTCATATCTACACGACCACTTCCACCACTTTTTATCGCCATCTCTCGTTCCCCTCAATTCGTTTTACGCTTAGTCTTTCCTGATTCTTTACGTATCATTCTATGCACGAAATCTGCATGGTATTTGTTTCTTTATCCATACTATCGGTGTTAATAATGAATGAAAATAAAGTGAGGCGTTGTATATGTATTATTACAAAGAAGAATTAATCAATATTATTAAACCTGATAAACCAGATCCAGAAGCAGCGCGTGTGTTACAGGAGATTTTAGGCGGGCATTACGGGGAAATGCGCACAATGATGCAATATTTTTTCCAAAGCTCCAATTTTAGAGGGAAAGAAACGCAGTATCGGGATTTACTGCGCGGGGTGTTTTTAGAAGAAATTGCGCACGTAGAGCTTGTACAAAATACGATTAATCAGTTGTTAAATGATTCCGGCGAATCGATTGCGCCTGGAAATACCGGTGTTGACGGCGCACCTTTAGATGATGCAGTCCGCCATGCAAATCCGCATCATTTTATCGTTGGCGCACAGGCCTCTTTACCTGTAGACGCTGCCGGCAATCCTTGGAATGGCTCATGGGTTTATGCACATGGCAACTTGATTGCCGATTTACTGGATAACTTAATTTTGGAATCAACCGGTGTGCTGCAAAAAACGCGCATTTACGAAATGAGCTCAAACCAGACGTTTCGTGAGACGCTCGCTTTCCTTATCGTGCGAGATAACGCGCATCAAAACGCCTTCGCTAAAGCATTAGAAACTTTAGGCGTTGATTGGGGCAAGCTGTTCCCAGTGCCAAACTACGACATCAACAAATACCCCGAATGCCGAAAATTCGTCGATATGGGCTTCCATAATGTGCAATTCAACTTCAGACTCGATCCAACACGTATCGGTGAAATCTTCCAAGGTCAAACGCCAAGTCGAAACGGCGGGACCCTTGAAGTAACCCCACCACCAGTCGGCTTCCCGTTGCCATACATGCCGGAGATGCCAAATGAGCATAGTCCAGGGCTTGGGGATATGGGGAGATAAGTTTGGGAATGAAAAAAGCTTGGTAGTAGCCTTTTTAATCAGGCTGTACCAAGCTTTTTATGTTGTTATTACAGTATTCAATCGTAGAAGGTGGGTTAGAGTATTGTCATACAGCACGCTAACCCTTGATAAAATTGAAGTTATTTATCTGTTTGTTCTTGCTTCTTTTTTAAATACTCTGCACGTAACTTTTCGATTTGTTGCTTTTTATCAAATTGGGCAGGCTTGTTTTTTTCATGAAACTTTGTCACAGCTGCCATACCTTTATAATCCAGTTGATATTTTCCCACGTTGTTCACCTACTTTTCATGTCTTTCAAGAGAATTGGTTCATTGAATTATACCTTATTTTGTGAAGGTAGGCGCTATTAATGCATTATTCGGGTTGTATCTATCAGCAAAAAACTCAAAAATTTAGTAAACCTATTTTTGCTAAATTTGACTATAACAAAAAACCACCCCATGAAGAGGTGGTTTTTTGCTCAAGTTAGATGTGCGGCTGTCGCTTCGCTTTCGCCGCAAACGCTCGCTTTGCTACGCAAAAAATTTCTCCGGGCTAAAGCTCCTCGAAATTTGGCGATCCGAAAAGATGTGCGGCTGTCGCTTCGCTTTCGCCGCAAACGCTCGCTTTGCTACGCAAAAAATTTCTCCGGGCTAAAGCTCCTCGAAATTTGGCGATCGTTTACTCCCACTCAATAGTAGCTGGTGGCTTAGAAGTGATGTCATACAGCACGCGGTTAATGCCGTTTACTTCGTTGACAATACGTACAGAAATCTTTTCTAACACGTCATAAGGAATGCGTGCCCAGTCAGATGTCATGCCGTCGATTGATGTTACGCCGCGGATACCGATTGCGTAGTCGTATGTACGGCCATCGCCCATTACACCTACTGAACGGATGTCTGGTAATACGCAGAAGTATTGCCAAATGTCGCGCTCAAGTCCTGCGTTTTTGATTTCTTCACGTAAGATGAAGTCAGCTTCGCGTACGATTTCTAGTTTTTCTTCTGTTACTTCACCAAGTACACGGATACCTAATCCTGGACCTGGGAATGGTTGACGCCATACGACTGCTTCTGGAAGACCTAACTCTAAACCTAAAGCGCGTACTTCGTCTTTGAATAATGTATTAAGTGGTTCAATTAACTCGAACTTCATGTCTTCTGGTAATCCACCTACGTTATGATGAGATTTAATTGTTTGGGCAGTTGCTGTACCAGATTCAATGATATCTGTGTAAAGCGTACCTTGTGCTAAGAAGTCCATGTCTTTTAATTTTGCTGACTCTTCGTCAAACACGTAAATGAATTCGTTACCGATAATTTTACGTTTTTGTTCTGGATCAGACACGCCTTTAAGCTTGTTCATGAAGCGTTCACGTGCATCGATTTTGATTAATTTCATATCGAAGTCTTCTGTGAAAGTTTTCATTACTTGCTCAACTTCGCCTTTACGGTTTAAGTTGTGGTCTACGAACATACATGTTAATTGGTCTCCGATTGCTTTGTGGATTAATACCGCAACCACTGATGAGTCAACACCACCTGATAATGCGCAAAGTACTTGCTTGTCGCCCACTTGCTCACGGATTTTTGAAATTTCGATTTCGATGAAGTTTGCCATCGACCAATCGCCTTTAGCACCACAAATTTCGATTACGAAGTTTTTCAGTAAGTCGTTCCCGTATACAGAGTGACGTACTTCTGGGTGGAATTGTACTGCATATAGTTTACGAGATGTATCTGCCATTGCAGCGATTGGACAAGCTGGGCTCGTTGCGATTACTTCAAAGCCTTGTGGAACCGCTGTTACGTGGTCACCGTGGCTCATCCATACGATTTGGTCTTTCGGTAAGTCACCGAATAATTTGTTGTCTGTTGTAACGTTGATTTCGGCTTTACCGTATTCACGTGTTTCCGCGCCTTCAACTTTACCACCTTGTGTATGCGCCATTAGCTGCATGCCATAACAAATACCTAAGATCGGTAAACCTAAGTCAAAAATCGCTGGATCTACTTTGAATGCTGAATCATCGTATACCGAGTTTGGACCACCTGAGAATACGATACCGACAGCGTTCATGTCTTTAATTTCATCTGCTGTAATTGTATGTGGGTGTAATTCAGAGAACACGCCAAATTCACGGATACGGCGTGTAATTAATTGGTTAAATTGACTACCGAAATCTAATACTACGATTTTTTCTTGTTCTTTTAATAAGGGAGTTGACACGTTTTGCACCTCTTCTAGTTAGTTTCATCTATTTTTAATCACAAAAAGGATGTGTCTGTACTGCTTGTTAAGACACACCCTTTTATAGGTAAGGGAGGGTGAATGATTTATACAAACACTGTTGTCATATCTTGTAAGATAGTAACGTGCTATGGCTAAATGATTTTGCCCCTCCTCTTTTTTATAAATTATCGTTTTGTTGTTTCTATACGGGCTTCGCTTTCGCCGCAAACGCTCGCTTTGCTACGCAAAAAATTTCTCCGGGCTAAAGCTCCTCGAAATTTGGCGATTCGAAAAGATGTGCGGCTGTCGCTTCGCTTTCGCCGCAAACGCTCGCTTTGCTACGCAAAAAATTTCTCCGGGCTAAAGCTCCTCGAAATTTGGCGATCGTTTACTCCCACTCGATCGTGCCGCCTGGTTTTGGTGACAGGTCGTAGCACACGCGGTTAACGTGTTTTACTTCGTTAATGATACGGTCTGTGATTTTTAATAAGATCGGCCAGTCGATTGGCTCGATTGTTGCTGTCATCGCATCAATTGTGTTAACGGCACGAATGATTACTGGGTATTCATACGTACGCTCGTTATTACGAACACCTACTGATTTGAAGTTCGGTACAACCGTGAAATATTGCCATACTGTTTTGTCTAAACCAGCAAGTGCAAATTCCTCACGTAAAATCGCATCTGATTCACGTACTGCTTCAAGACGTTCTGGTTCAATTTCACCTAAAACTCGTACACCAAGGCCTGGACCTGGGAATGGTTGACGGTATACCATATCATGCGGTAAGCCAAGCTCTACGCCACATGCACGAACTTCGTCTTTGAATAATTGGAATAATGGTTCCACTAATTCAAATTTCAAGTCTTCTGGTAAGCCACCTACGTTATGGTGAGATTTCACGACTTTATGTGTTTTTGTACCTGATTCTACGATATCCGGATAAATTGTCCCTTGTGCTAAGAAGTCGATGCCGTCTAATTTACGTGCTTCTTCTTCAAATACACGAATGAATTCGTTCCCGATAATTTTACGTTTTTCTTCTGGTTCTGCTACGCCTTTAAGTTTGCCTAAGAAGCGCTCAGATGCATCTACGTAAATTAAGTTTTCTTCTAAGTCTTTTTCGAACATTTTAATAACGCCTTCAGACTCATTTTTACGCATTAACCCGTGGTTTACGTGTACACAAACTAATTGCTTACCGATTGCTTTTACAAGTAATGCTGCAACAACTGAAGAATCTACACCGCCTGAAAGGGCTAAAAGTACTTTTTTATCGCCGATTTGCTCGCGCATTAACGCGATTTGATCTTCAACGAAGTTTTTCATGTTCCAGTTTGCTTCTGCTTTACATGTATCGAATACGAAATCTTTTAGAATTACTTTCGATTCTTCTTCATTTGGCCATACTGCTAATGTTTTAAGAGCTTTCGTAGAAGGATGTTCTACACTAATAACAGGAATATCTAAATTATAGATTTCATCTAATACGTCGATTGCTTCACCGTCAATGATATTATTTTTACCACCGTTTAAAATAATCCCTTTTACAGTTTTTAAATTTTTAATATTCTCGGCAGTAATATCATGTGCATGAATTTCACTATATACGCCTAAATCACGAATCCAACGGGCAATCGTTGTATTCTCACTACTACCTAAATCTAATACTAAAATGTTATCTTGCTTCAAGCTAATACAGCCTCCTATTAATGTGTTGTCCAACTATTTTTGTTTTTCCCATCACTTCAAACAATTTGTATAGAGGGCCTAAAAACGGCAAAAAACGCGTAGAAAAACCAATTTACACAAGCTTTTCTACGCGTTCTCCTCATTATTTATATAGGCAGATAGACGTCTCCAAAAAGGTACACGTCTACCTACCGTCATAGAATAAGTTGTTTATGGTAACTTAGTAGAAACACCCGAACCGTATTATCGGGCCTATATGAAGGCACATCACTTATTGATTTTTTTTAAATTTTACTCTTTACTATCCCTAAAATCAACTGCTAGTGCGATTGATTAAATATTCCCAACTTTCTTTCATTTTAGCCACATCAAATTCCTTTGATTTGCCCGCGTAAATATATTGCTCATAAACGTAAGTTAACTCACTCATTTTCGTTGTCTCAAGATCATGGTCAACACGTTTTGCGAACTGCTGTAACGTCTCATGCGATCCACGTTTTAAATAAATTCGTTCTAGTTGTTTCAGTAAAATGAAATACGCATCCTCGAAATTATTTGGATTGTTTAATTTCGCTCGGTTCATTTGCACAACGAGTTTTGGTTGCCATTTACCACGCTTACGCCATGCGATGATTGCTGCTAAAAGAAGTATACCACCAAGCACATAAAACACCCATTTGTATTTCGTAAAATCAATCGAGCTCGCTTTTGTAGCACCACCCGTTACGGTATCTTGCTCTTCTGGCTCTGGTCGCTCGACTTCTGGTGTTTCCATTTCCGGTAGTTGCTCTTCTTGAGTACTTTCTACATCATAATCAATATTTACTGGGTTGCTAAAGCCAACTGTCGGCTCAAACGGCATCCAGCCAACCCCATCAATATACGCCTCAACCCATGAGTGCGCATCATTATTTGTTACCTGGTATGTTGTCAGGTCAGCATTCGAAGCAACACGCTCTCCTGCTGAAAAGCCTTTCACCCAGCGCGCTTGAATGCCAACAGCACGCAACATTACGACCATGGAAGTCGAAAAGTTATCACAGTAACCAAGTTTGGTTTCAAATAAAAATTGATCGACGTAATCCTCATCCGCTTTCGGTACGGCTACATTCGTCGTTTCATACTTGTAGCCACTACGTGCGAAGTAATTTTCAATCGCTCGCGCCTTATTATAAATGCTGGCATGACCATCTGTAATTTCATGCGCTAAATCAATAACACGCTGTGGCAATTCGTCTGGAAGTTGCAAGTAGCGAGGGTCTGACCCCGTTGATGACAACGTTTCTTTTAACGCCGTAAAGCTATATTCCGGCTGCTGGAAGGTCATTTCATACACAGTCGGCTTTACGATTTCCCGATTTGACAGCAAGTTTAATTTTTCGTTTGTATGATTAAACCTAAGCAGATTCGTTGGATCATTCGTTGAATAGCTCGTTGTTCCGTATGCTTGAAGTAAAAAGTTATAGTCTCCCATCGAATGGACTTCAACCGTTTGTGGCTCTGTTTCTCCTGGCATTACCGAAAATTCAATTGGGTGTGAAAATTGTAAATCTGACAGCACATCACGGCCACCTGTATGAACCCACCCCTTTGACGTATAGTAGTCCTTCGTTTCTACACGCCAATATTGACGAATCGGTGTTTCAATTTCGTAAACAACCGTATTATCGCCAACAAACGGCCCACCTAAGCTTTCATCATTTTCCCCGTAGCCAACTGTAGCAACGGTTTGACTCGATGAACCACCTAGCCCAACCATCCCCTTCATATAAGGTACTGGGTCCGGCCATTGTGGTTCCGCCTTTGGTAAATATGCGGCGGTAAGCCCCGCAATCGTGACAAACAAAATAATTGGTGTCGCGTAAATGAAATAACTCGTCCAATCCTTTTGCATATTAGCCGATTGCATTAACCTTTTAATAAATAATAGCGATGTTAACACTAGTCCTAAAATCATAACTTTAATAATTGCGAGTTTCCCGTCATACTCCGTAAAGGTATCCAGCGTGGCAATGAAAAACACCGTTAGCACAAGGAAATAATAAATCGTATGACGTACGCTCACCCAATGCTGAATTAAGTAAATCAGCATCCATATTAAAATGAAGAAAAGACTTGTTCGGAATGGATCACTGACTAAAATCCAGTCCCCATTTAATATAACTTCCACATTGTAGCGCAGTTCATTCGATAAAAACTGCCATGTTGTGAATTCACCATCATTGTAAACACTGGTGATAAACCACGTAATATACAACACTTTAATTGGCCACGATAGTAGAACCGGTAAGCTAAACACACCAATCGTTAAACAAATCGCTATAAACAATAAAAATTGCATAAAATAGCCGGTCTTCGTTAGCTGCATAATCGGTACTAACCATTCACGCAAAATCAAGAAAATAATGATATAAAAAACAGCTAACTCAATTTTTTCGGATGTGCTTCGTTTCATAGCGACTTCACCTCCGACCTCGGATTCAATGGTTCTTTTATAATATGCACCTCATTATGATTTCTTAGGTGCACTGGCTCTGCTTCACTATTTACAACAAAGCACACAATTTTGCCCATGCTCTTTACACTTGTGTTTAGCGCTTCCTGTAGCTGCGGCGTCAACTCGCCTGTCACGATAATCACGATAGAGCGACTCATCGTTTTTTGTTCTTCAAATAACAAACGCTCTACACCAAACTGCGCATCAGGCTGCACCGTTACAAAATGCTGCATGACCTTTTTAAACTGACTATCTGTTTTTAATACTGGTGCAAAATAACGGTCTGTCCCCAAACTTAAAAACGAGACATCCCCGCGTGCTTTAATCGTTTTGTTAATGTACGAAGCCGTAAACTCTACCACTTGCTCGAAGTTTTTTTGCACTGCACGATCAATGAGCACAAACGTATTTTGTGCATTGCGGTCTTCGAATTCTTTCGTACGTAGCTCCCCATTTTTCGCAAAGGATTTCCAATGAATCCAAGAAAAACGGTCCCCTGGTACATACTCACGTACACCAGTTGCCATCGTTGTATCTTTAATAAGAGAAAAACGCGTTTGGCTTGCGCCTTGATCGTACTGCATCGTAATTTGTTCTGGCTTTACATCATACAGTTTCGGATAAACTAAAAATAATTGCGGATGCACTACATCAACTTTTCGTATTGTCCAACCAAAAAAATCAGTACACATAAATTCGACGCCTTTAAAATGATGTTCTCCTCGTTTCAAATTGCGTAATTCATACGTCCATTCAAATTCACGCTTCCAGCCCACTAAAAATAGCTTTGTTGCATGACCGTTAATTTCTTCATAAAACTCACGATTCATCGACATTTCCCTCGCTGTCATAAAGACGAGCGGAAACCAGCTTTTATTTTTAAAGCGCACAGTTACCTCGATTGTATCCCCACGTTCAATGACATCTCTCGATAAGGTACGTGACACTTCTTTTAGACGAATCGGCACAATCGCTAACAAAACCGAATAAATCGAGAATGGTAAAATTGTGAAAAATACAAACCAACTCACAAAACCGCCCTGGAACATGGCATAACAATATGTAATGACAAGCAAGACAAGTACGGTAATTAGTCTACCTCCGTGCGCAAAGAAGTATCTGATTTTGTTCATTCCACAACATACCTTTTCACCGGCACATTCACGAAATGCAACACGCGGTTGATTACTTGTTCTTCAGTCACACCTTCATAGCGCGCCTCTGGTTTTAACATTAAGCGGTGGCCAAATACGAATTTTGCTAAATATTGTACATCATCTGGAATGACGTAATCGCGCCCCTTCATAAAGGCATAGCTTTGCGCTGCACGCATTAACGCAATCGATGCACGCGGACTCACCCCTAAATAGACGTTTTCGTGATGGCGTGTATGCTGAGCAAGTGACACAATATATTCTTTAATGTTGTCCTCTACATGAACTTCTTTTACTTGTCGCTTTAATTCAATTAACTGTTCAATCGTTAGAACGGCCGTAATATCATCAATCGGCACGGAATTTTCAGCACGGCGTAACACTTCGATTTCTTCTTCCTTTGTCGGATAACCCATCCTGATTTTCAATAAAAAGCGGTCTAATTGTGCTTCAGGTAGTGGGTAAGTTCCTTCATATTCAATCGGGTTTTGCGTCGCCATCACAAAGAACGGCTTTGGTAATGACAGTGTCTCACCGTCAACAGTAATCGATGCTTCTTCCATACTTTCCAATAGTGCAGCCTGTGTTTTTGGGGATGTACGGTTAATTTCATCCGCGAGTACAATATTGCCGACAATTGGGCCTGGGCGGAACTCAAATTGTAGGGTTTTCGGATTGTATACCGACACTCCAATCACATC
This sequence comes from Solibacillus sp. FSL H8-0523, assembly GCF_038051985.1. Lineage (NCBI taxonomy): Bacteria > Bacillati > Bacillota > Bacilli > Caryophanales > Caryophanaceae > Solibacillus > Solibacillus sp. FSL H8-0523. The sequence goes on from NZ_CP150291.1 coordinate 3,795,907, forward strand.
AGAAGGTAGTAAATCTGGTGTGAATTGAATGCGCTTAAAGCTCGCGCCTAAAGATTTGGAAAGTGCACGCACCATCATCGTTTTCCCTACGCCCGGCACATCTTCTAGTAATACATGCCCTCCCGCAAGCAACGATACGATGCTTAACTCTGCAATCTCTCGCTTACCGATCATGACTTTTTCGATATTTCTGATAATTTTTTCGATTTGTTCATTCATAGTATATCCCCCTTAGCTGAATCTCTCGTTTATCACACTAAATTAAGCATAACGAAAACAAAATGCGAGTACAAGGATAAAGATAGACCTATTTCCAAATACTAACTATTTTCCAAAACAAAATAAAATCACCCGACTACATTAGAAGTTAGTCGAGTGATTTAAATAGATGTTTTATAGCCCACTATACGGCGATTGTATTTATTCATCATATTTGCCTGGGCGGTATATTGATAGAGTTGATTTAGCGTTACCGCTGAATCCGCATTATACTGGATTCCTTTAACGATTAGCCGCGCTTTGTTTGTAACCAGCTTTTTCGTTTTCGCTTGCGGCTTTGGTTTTTTTGTTTTACTTTGCTGCAACTGCTCGCGCGGATCACGGTAACTGTCGTGCATACCACTGTTAATGGCATCAGCGAAATAGGTGTCCGATAAAGCGGAACGAGTTGAATTTCGATAAATCGAGCTTGATGCAGGTCCTACTCGTGAGGTTCTCATAAGCGTTTCTCCTTTTTAGTGTTCTTAGGTATATATATCGACATGTTCACAAAATCTTTAAATAAAAATAAGACATGTGTTGCTATACAGCAAATCATTATTGGAGGAGTGACTTTCAATTTAAGGTATAAGTACCTAATTAATATTAAAAAGTCCATCATAGTTGGGGGTGACAAGATAAAGAATAAAATAAACTTTTCTAATTGAATCCGTTCTGCCGCGTGGCTTTAGCGCTGTCTTGCCGTAGCCCGCCGATCAAAACAGCAACACTTTATTAGAAAAGCCACCATCTCCTAGTAATAAGAAATGGTGGCTGGGTATGGGTTATTTCCAAAACTCATCAAACACCGTAATCGGTAAGTTGCGTTTGTGCATCGAGCGTTTGTAGTGACCTTCTAGCGTTTCGCGCGCCTTATCAGGAATTGCTTTTCCTTCTAAGTAATCATCAATTTGCTCATACGTCACACCAAGTGCGGTTTCGTCCGGTAATGATGGGCGGTCTTCTTCTAGATCTGCTGTTGGTGTTTTTTCATATAAGTGCACTGGGCAATCCAGATGTTTTAAAATTTGGCGGCCTTGGCGTTTATTTAAGCGGAAAATCGGCATTAAATCCGCGCCACCGTCACCAAATTTTGTGAAGAAGCCCGTGATTGCTTCTGCTGCATGGTCGGTGCCTAAAACAACCGCACTGCTCATCGCAGCAATTGAAAACTGCACTTTCATACGCTCACGTGCTTTTTCGTTGCCCTTCGCAAAGTCGCTTAGTTCAACGCCCGCATCTGCTAACGCACGTACACTCGCATCCACCGCTTCTTTAATATTGACCGTGTAAATTTTAGTTGGCTCGATATAATCTAACGCATCTTGGCAATCTTGTTCATCGGCTTGTACACCATACGGTAAGCGCACTGCCCAAAATGAATACTTCGCTTCGTCTGCTTCTGCGTTTAATTCATCGACCGCAAGCTGTGTTAACTTCCCTGTTAACGTCGAATCTTGGCCACCGCTAATACCAAGAACAAAACCCTTTAAGAAGCTATGCTTTTTTGCATAGTCCTTTAAAAAATCAATCGAACGACGAATTTCTTGTTCGACATTAATTTCTGGTACTACCTTTAATTCTTCTATAATTTGTTGTTGTAACGACACAGCAAACCCTCCTTATTGTTGTTCGAGTTCTGTTACCATATCGCGTACTTCCCTAATATTACGCATTTTGTTGTCCCAGCATTTTTGGCTTAAATCCACTGGGTATTCTTCCGGATTTAATGAACGCTTGTATTCATCCCATAAAAGTTCTAAATTAGCTTTTGCATACTTTCGAATGTCCATTAATGCTGGATTTTCGTAAACAATTTCACCTTGATCAATGACTAATCGGTGCAGCTCTTTGGCTTCGAAGTTTGTCACAAATTTCGAGATGAATGTATGCACAGGGTGGAACATTTTAATGCGTTTTTCACCTTGTGGATTTTCATCCGCCATTGTAATGTAGTCACCTTCAGATTTCCCATTTTTCTTATTGATAATACGGAATACCTTTTTTTGACCTGGTGTCGTTACTTTTTCGGCGTTCGCTGAAATTTTGATTGTGTCTTCCATTTCACCGTTTGCGTTTTCAATCGATACCATTTTATAAACGGCACCTAAAGCCGGTTGATCATAAGCAGTGATTAGCTTCGTACCGATTCCCCACGAATCGACACGCGCGCCCTGTGCTTTTAAGTTTAAAATTGTATATTCGTCTAAATCATTGGAAACGACTACTTTTGCATTCGGGAAGCCTGCTTCATCTAACATGCGACGCGCTTCCTTTGATAAAAATGCAATATCACCGCTATCCAAACGAATGCCGATGAAGTTGATTTTATCGCCTAACTCTTTCGCTACTCGAATCGCTGTTGGCACGCCTGATTTTAACGTGTTGTAAGTATCCACTAAAAATACGCAGTCTTTATGACGCTTTGCATACGAATGGAATGCATCGTAGTCATTTTTGTACGCTTGTACTAATGCATGTGCGTGTGTACCAGCAACCGGAATATTAAATAGCTTACCTGCACGAACGTTAGATGTTGATTCAAAGCCACCAATAACGGCTGCACGCGCTCCCCAGATCGCTGCGTCCATCTCTTGCGCACGGCGTGTACCAAACTCCATCGCTACTTCATCGTGCACGACTTGCTTGATACGACTTGCCTTTGTCGCGATTAACGTTTGGTAATTCACGATATTTAACAGTGCTGTTTCAATTAATTGTGCTTCTACAAGCGGTGCTTCAATGCGTACGATTGGTTCGTTTGCAAAAACAAGCTCCCCTTCAACCATTGAATACATCGAGCCTGTAAAACGAATCGTTTTCAAGTAATCGATAAAATCTTCTTCATATTGTAGTTCATCACGTAAGTATGCAATGTCTGTTTCACTAAACTTAAAGTTTTTTAAATAATCTAGCATGCGTTCTAATCCTGCGAATACCGCATAGCCATTGCCGAATGGTAACTTTCTAAAATACAGCTCAAATATTGCTTTGCGGTTATGAATACCATCAGCCCAATAACTTTCCGCCATATTAATTTGATACAAGTCTGTATGCAAAGCTAAGCTATCGTCTACATACTTTTCTGTCATAATGAGTTCCCTTCTTCCAAAAACATAATTAGTCATAGTATACACTATCTTGAATTATTTCGACTCTTAGAGTTCCTAATGAATGAATGTCACCTTTCTTAACATCTAGTCTTATTTCCTTACCCTCTACTTTTCCCCAATTTCACATAGAAAAAACGTGGACATACCTTTCATGAAAATGCATCGTTTCACAATTTTTGATCATTTTTTTCAGAAGAAAAGTTTGAAATATCTTTTGGTAGCGCTTTAACATGAGGCGTATCAACTATATCTCGCAATTCGATTAAACCCATCGAAATTACATGTCAGTTTTTCTTACATAAAAGGATTGATTTATTTGAAAATTCAATTTAACATGTTAGATAACATAACATAAGGAGTTGTTGAGCATGAAAAAAATCGAAGCAATCATTCGTCCTGAAGTGTTCGCTAAAGTTCGTGAAGGTTTGGCTCTTGAAGGAATCGATGGTTTAAGCATCTCTGAAATCGCAGGTGCCGGTCGCCAGGAAGGTCGTATCGGGTTATTCCGCGGAAATTCTTTCTCAATGGAGTTTTCACAAAAATTAAAGCTTGAAATGGTTGTCGATAACGCAAAAGTTCAAGCAATTATCGATGTGTTATTACGAGAAGCCTCTACTGGTGAAGTTGGAGACGGTAAAATCTTCATCTACCCTGTAGAACAAGCAATTCGTATCCGTACAAAAGAACTTGGCTCAATCGCCATTGACTAATTCAGTTCACTAAAAGGAGGAATGTCTTATGATGACAAACGAAGCGTTAGAACTTTCGATTAACTTAGTATGGGTGATGCTCGGTGCATTTTTCGTGTTCTTCATGCACGCAGGCTTCGCAATGGTAGAGGCAGGCTTTACGCGCTCTAAAAACGCAGTAAACATTTTAATGAAAAACATTTTAACTATCTCAATCGGTGGTATCGTCTACTTCGCAGTGGGCTACGCGATTATGTTCGGCGATAGTGCTGGTGGATTTATCGGAACTTCTGGTTTCTTACTTAACGGTGTAGACGATATCGCATTCTTCGTCTTCCAAGCAATGTTTGCAGCAACATGTGCCACAATCATTTCTGGTGCAGTAGCTGAACGTACAAATATTGTTGCATACTTAGCTTTAGTCGTAGTTATGACGGCTGTGATTTACCCAGTTGTTGGTCACTGGATTTGGCAAGGCGATGGCTGGTTAACAGCATTAGGCTTCACTGATTTCGCAGGTTCGACAGTTGTTCACTTAACGGGTGCAGCTGGTGCATTAGTTGTAGCCGCAATGGTTGGTCCTCGTGTTGGTAAATACGCAAAAGGTGTCGTCAATGTTATTCCAGGTCACTCGATTCCACTTGGAGCATTAGGTGTATTCATTTTATGGTTAGGTTGGTACGGCTTTAACGGTGCCTCTACATTAGCGGCAGATCCAGCGTCAGTGCCTGGCGTTATCGCAAACACATTCCTTGCAGCTTCAGCCGGTGTTATCGCTACAGCTTTATATACGCGTATCCGTTATGGCTATATCGATGGTTCCTTAACACTAAACGGTGCATTAGCTGGTTTAGTAAGTATTACAGCAGGTGCTGCGAACTTAAGTATCGTTGGCGCAATTGCTGCAGGTTTTGTAGGTGGTATCATTTTAGTAGAAGCAGTACGTTTCATCGAGCACAAATTACGCGTAGATGATCCAGTAGGTGCGGTGGCGGTTCACGGTGTTGCAGGTATCTGGGGTACATTAGCGGTTGGTTTATTCGATATTACAGGTGGCGGCTTATTATATGGTGGCGGCGCTACATTACTTGGTGTTCAAGCTTTAGGTGTTGCAGCAATTATTGCTTGGACTGCTGGTACAGTCGCAATCTCAGTATTCATTATTAAAGCATTCATTCCATTACGTGTAACAAGCGAAGAAGAAATCAAAGGCTTAGATATTGCAGAACACGGTGCTTATGCATACGAAATGCAAGACACATTTAAAGGTGTAACAAGATCAAACGATAGCTTTGCACAACGCTTAACAAATTTAGGTAAACCGCAAAGCAATTCAAATGTACAAGAAAAACGTGTGTAAACTTCCTTTAGGTTCCCGAATTCCTTTTGCTTCCCCTAAAGCATAAAGGCGCGGAGTGTGCTCCCTTACACACTCTCGAATCATTCTTTCAAAATATAAGCAAGAAAAGCATGTTCAAACCCCCAATTTGAGCATGCTTTTCTTATTTTGCAATTATTCTCGGAAAAACGTATCCTAAATATAGGAACTATTAAAAGGAGTTGTTTTCATGGCATTACGTAATCTTTTCAATTCATTAGCAGAAAACGAAGCACTTAGCGAAGCCGCGCAAAATTACGGCTTCAAACTGGGTGGCCAGCATGTAGTAGCTGGTACAAACTTACAGGAGGCAATCGAGTGTGTCCGCGCCTTAAACGAGCAAGGCATCACTTGTACGATTGATCGTTTAGGCGAATTCGTAACCGAAGAAGCGGTCGCAACAAAAGCAAAAGAGGGAATTTTAGCATTAATCGAAGCAATTCACGCCGAGGAATTAAACGCACACATTTCATTAAAACCATCACAGCTTGGTTTAGACATCGACATTGATTTTTGCTACGACAACTTACGCGAAATCGTTGAATGCGCGAATGAATACGGGATTTTCGTGAATTTTGATATGGAGGATAGCTCAAGCCTACAACTAACATTCGATATGTTAGAAGAGCTACAAAAATCATTCAAAAATGTTGGTACGGTTATCCAGGCTAACTTACACCGCACAAAAGACGATATTGAAAACCTTAAAGATAGCCGCTTACGCATTGTAAAAGGGGCTTATAAAGAAACAGAAGAAATTGCCTATCAGGATAAGTTAGATATCGATATTAATTTCATTGAGCTTATTGAATACCATTTAGCACACGGGAACTTCACATCAATTGCGACACATGATCATAATATCATTAAGCATGTGAAATACTTTGTTGAAGAACACAAGATTCCAAAAGACAAATTCGAGTTCCAAATGCTTTACGGCTTCCGCAAAGACTTACAGCTTGAGCTTGCACAGGAGGGCTACAATGTGTGCGTATACGTACCATACGGTGAACAGTGGTACAGCTACTTCATGCAACGTTTAGCTGAGCGTCCACAAAATATTAACCTTGTAACAAATCAAGTGTTTAACAAAAAAACAAATACCGTACTTGCTGTTGCAGCCGGTGCATTTATCCTTGGTCGTTTAACAAAACGCAAATAAAAAAACAGGCATCGTTTACCTTTGTTTAGTAAACGATGCCTGTTTTACTTATTCCAGCCTTTTTCTTTAAAGCGCGCTATCGCTTCAATGCGGTTACCGACGCCAAGCTTATCTAAAATCGTTGAAATGTAATTACGGACCGTCCCTGCTGATAAAAACAGTTCCGCCGCAATTTCCTTCGTCGTTTTCCCTTCGGCCACAAGCTCAAGTACTTGGCTTTCACGCTCAGTTAACGGATTTTCGCTATCATCTTCATAGACAAAGTCCACAAGCTCTGGTGCGTAAATACGACGTCCATCCATAATGATACGGATTGAATTAACAAGTTCTTCAATCGGATTATCCTTCAGTAAATATCCACGCACCCCTGCTTTACGCGCACGTTCAAAGTAACCAGGACGCGCAAATGTCGTTAAAATAATGATTTTACACTCACCGCCGCGTAATGCCTCTGCTGCATCTAGTCCTGTTTTTACTGGCATTTCTATATCCATAATGCAAATATCCGGCTGAAGCTCATTCACTAAGTCAATTGCTTCCTCACCGTTTTTTGCTAATCCTACTACTTCAATATCTTCTTCCATACTTAGAAGTGATTTCATCGCACCAAGAAGCATCCCCTGGTCTTCTGCAATGACAATTCGAATCATGCCTGTTTCTCTCCTTTTTGATGGGTTATGGCTAACGGAACCCTTAATGTCACCGTCGTTCCATCACTACTGTCAATTTCTAGCGCGCCATTTAAAAACTCAATGCGCTCATACATCCCCTTTAAACCGTTACCACCAGTTAACTCGTTGGCGCGTTCAAAGCCAATCCCGTTATCTTGAATCATCATTTGAAATTCGTCGTCACTTTGATAGAAGGTAATTCGACAAAGTGACGCTTTACTATGCTTCACAATATTGGTAACCGCTTCTTTTAAACACATACTAATCACGTTTTCTGCAAGCGTGGGCATTTTAATTTCTGCGGTATCACCGTTTAATTTTAATTTAATTTGCGCGGCCTTTAAAATTTGCTCTACGCGGTATAGCTCTTCTTCGATTCGCACCGCGCGCATATCTGCTACGAGTTCACGAACTTCTTTTAGCGCGATACTTGCGGTCTGACGAATGTCTTTAATTTCAACTACGGCCAGCTGCGGATTTTTTTCGATCAAGCGCATCGCTAAATCACTTTTCAAGCCGATCATCGATAATTTTTGCCCTAATGTATCATGCAAATCACGCGCAATACGTTGGCGCTCTTCAAATACCGTCAACTCTGAAATGCGTTCACGTGCTGTTTCCAGTTCACCTTCTAAGTTTTCACGCTTCGTTCTTGAATACAACGTAAACGGTAGTAACACCACTCCAAGCATATTGATAATGATAAACGGCGTTTGCGAAATGAATAAATCGAGGAATATAAAGTAGCCCCCGACAATCGACAAGACCGTAAAGCCAATATGTAATCCGTACATAATGTAAAAACCAACTGCTTGCTTAATATTACCGATGAAAAACGCGGTAAAGAGCGATAAATACACATAACCAAAGATCAGTGTCATTAAAATATTAAGCACCATTTGGAAGCTAATCCACATATACTTTAGTCCGTTACTCGCACTAAATGAAAAGAAGTGGCATAAGAAGTAACCTAAAATGATGACAATCCCTACGATAATTTGCCACAATGTAAACGATTGAATGATGAAGAAAAATGGCATGATACAAAAGATGATCCATATATAAATACTCAACATCGGACTTTTCGGGATGATACTATACCAAGTTTGCATAACAGCCTCGATTCTCTTTTTGTTCCTATTATATCAAAATAGGCGCCTCTCGCATGGCTGAGGCGCCTGTTTTGTTGCTATTTCGTTGCGAACTGTTTATCGCGCATGGATTCACGCTCTGCTGCTTCTTTAAATGTCACGAAACGATAGTTTTCTGGATCGTATAATTTATAACGAATTGATTCTAAGCTTTTTTTGATGGTAATCGTTGTTGCTTGTTGAAGCGGCTTCACTGTTTCGTGCGCATCCTCTAATTTATAGTTTGGAATACGTGGTGATAGGTGATGCACATGGTGGAAGCCGATGTTGCCTGTTACCCATTGTAATAACTTCGGTAGCTTGTAGTATGAGCTTCCTTCTACTGCCGCTTTCACATAATCCCACTTCTCATCTACTTCGAAGTATGAATCTTCATATGTGTGTTGGATGTAGAACAACCAAATGCCTAACGAGCCTGCGATAAATAATGTTAAACCGTGTACTAGTAAGAACGTAGACAAACCAAACACCCAAATCAGTGTCGTACAGATTGCTAATAACGCGATGTTCGTATAGTACGTATTCATGCGCTCTTTACGCTTCGCATCTTTACGATTTATGCGATTTAATACAAGTACCATAAATAATGGCCCTAAGCCAAATAACACGAATGGATTACGATAGAAACGGTAGCCTAAGCGACCCATTTTTGTTTTTTCAAGGTATTCATCTACTGTTAACATGTCGATATCACCAATACCACGCTTGTCTAAGTTCGCGCTTGTCGCATGGTGAATCGTATGCTCACGTTTCCATTTTTCGTATGGGAATGACGTTAAAAGGCCTGTAATATTACCGATGATGTCATTTGCCTTTTTACTCTTAAAAAATGAACCGTGTGTACAGTCATGGAAAATGATAAACGCACGAACAACAAAACCTGAAGCAACGATACTACAAATCGCCGTATACCAAGGTGAGTATTGTAATAATACGTAACCAGCTACCCAAATCACTAAGAGTGGTACTAGGGTATTTAATAATTGCTGAATACTAACTCGTGTTTCAGATTTTGCAAACGGCGCCACATCTTTTCGTAGCTGCTTCGTTTTTTCTGCATCTGTTTTAGCCATTGTGAATCCCTCTTTCCTCAATCTTTATTAACACCATCTTATAAAAATTGAGCAAATGACAATACGCGCAAACATCATTATTTTTTTATGACATCTGTCATATGACCAGGTATTAATCTATCATTTTATTAATTTTCACGCGGATTTTCAGGTCCTTTTAAGTCAAGTTGATAAAATACCAAATCTAACCAACGCCCAAATTTATACCCCGCATTACGAATTGTGCCACTATATGTAAACCCTAATTTCTCGTGAATGATCATACTCGCTGCGTTTTCTTTATCAATACCCGCAACCATTGTTTTCACATCCTGCGCTTTCGCATGGTCAATTAAAACGTGCATGAGCTTTGTCGCAATGCCTTTTTTATAGTGATTTTTATGAACATACACCGAATGCTCTACGGTGTATTGATAAGCTGGATAGGCACGGAAAGCCCCGTATGTCGCGTAGCCTGCTACCTCACCGTCGATATCAAAAACAAATAACGGCTCCCGGTTCTTTTGCTTGCTGTCAAACCACTGCATACGTTGGTCTAATGTTTGTTCTTTGTACATATAAATCGCCGTTGAATGCAAAATGTTGTCGTTAAAAATTTCTAAAATGGCTGGTACATCTGCTGCTGTTGCTTGTCGGATCATTTTTTCGTCCCCCTCCAAATTTACAAAACCGCCCTATGTAACATAAGGCGGCTAAGATGTTATACGTTAAAGTAGCGTGCATCTGGATGTGCGAACACAATCGCCGATACACTTGCTTCTGGTTCCATCATAAAGCCTTCTGTTAATTGTACACCAATTTGTTCAGGCTTCAGTACAGCAAATAATTTTTCTTGGTCTTCTAAATTCGGACACGCTGGGTAGCCAAAGCTGAAGCGCTGTCCTTGGTATTTCGCAGCGAAGCGATCACGCATTGTAAAATCGGTCGCATCAGGGAAGCCCCAATGGTCGCGAATTTCTTGGTGAATACGCTCTGCAAAGCCCTCTGCAAGCTCTAGTGCTGTTGATTGCAGGGCATGGCTTTCTAAAAACTTACCAGCTTCTTTTAACTCGCTAGCTTTTTTACTAACCCCTTTACCAGCTGTTACAACCATTAATGCGACATAATCCATTTCTCCGCTTGCTACCGGCTTCAAATAATCCGCTAAGCATAAGAATGGTGCCGTTTGCTGACGTGGGAAGGTGAAGCGCTGAATTTCAGTTTTCGCATCTTCTGGGCTATAAATGACAACATCATCGCCGTCCGATTGTGCAGGATAAAATTGATACATCCCCGAAGCTTGTAACTCACCGCTTGTTAAATAGCCATTCACTAAGTCCGTCAATAACACCGCACGTTCATCTTGATCTGCGAGTAGCTGCTGTAAATTGCCCTTTAAGCCTAAATGATGGCCGATTAAAGTACGCATATTGACGTAAGGATGTAAATGCGCAACAGAATAATCCGGCTTCACATGCGGCACTAAATCTTTTGGCGTCAGCACCGATGCATCACTCACTGTTCGCACAGGTTTTTCCGTAACTTCAACGACTGGGCGTGCCGCGCGTTTGGCATCTGCCTCTAAACGCTGTTCGCGTGATTCCTTTAATTCGGCGATTAATAGCTCCCGCTCGTCTTTATTCATTAAACGATTGGCCTGTTCTAAGCCTTGCATCGCATCTTTTGAGTAAATAACAGGACCATCATATTGATCAGCAATTTTCGTTTCAGTAAAGCGACGCGATAAGGCCGCACCCCCTACTAAAATTGGAATATCAATGCCCGCATCCTTAAAGTCCTGCGCGGTAATGACCATTTGCTGTGCCGATTTTACAAGTAAGCCCGATAACCCAACAAAATCTGGCTTTTCTTTGCGAATCGCTTCGATAAGTTGCGCTGGTGTCACTTTAATCCCTAAATCAATTACACGGAAGCCGTTATTGCTTAAAATAATATCGACTAAGTTTTTACCAATATCATGCACATCACCTTTTACAGTCGCAAGCACCATCGTTCCCTTATTTGCTGATGTATCGCCTTTTTCCATAAATTTCTCTAAATGTGCAACGGCTGCTTTCATAACGCCCGCACTTTGAAGTACTTCGGCTACGATTAACTGATTAGCGTTGAATAAACGACCAACCTCTGCCATCCCGGCCATCAGTGGTCCATTAATAATTTCAAGTGGCGTCTCAAAGATTTGACGTGCTAAATCTAAATCTTCAATTAACCCTTCTTTTGTACCTTCTAAAATATAGTAAGCTAAACGTTCTTCAACCGTTGCTGGTAATTCTTTTACGACCGCATCTTTCTTTTTACCACGGTAAAAGTCGGTAAATACTGCTAATGTTTCATCATTCGTATTAAAAATTAAGTCATTCGCAAGCTTAATTTCCTGCTCAGGAATTGACGCGTAACGCTCTAGCTTTTCGGTATTCACAATCGCATAATCAAGGCCTGCTTGTGTACAGTGGTATAAATACACCGCATTTAACACTTCACGACCAACTGGCGGTAAACCGAATGACACGTTACTTACGCCAAGCACGGTTAAACACCCTGGTAAGTGTTCTTTAATGAGACGAATCCCTTCGATTGTTTCTTCAGCTGCTCCGATATATTGCTCATCGCCTGTACCAACTGGGAACATTAATGGATCAAAAATAATATCCCCTGGTGACATGCCCCATTTTTCTGTTAGTAATTTAAACGAGCGTTGGGCCACCTCAAGTTTTTTCTCACGTGTAACGGCCATCCCGATTTCATCAATTGTACCTACAACAAGTGCGGCACCGTACTTTTTGACGAGTGGCATCACCGCGTCAAAGCGCTCTTCACCGTCCTCTAAGTTAATCGAGTTAATGATTGCCTTCCCTTGTGAAAACTTAAGTGCTTCTTCCATAACCTTTTCGTCTGTTGAATCGATTACAAGCGGCACCTTCACTTTTTTCACGACTTCTTGCATGAAGTTTTTCATATCTTCCACTTCATCACGGTCTGGGTTTGCTAAGCAAATATCAATGACATGCGCCCCATTTTTCACTTGGGCACGCGCAATTTCAGCCGCCTCTTCGAATTTCCCCTCGATGATTAAGTTTTTAAATTTACGTGAACCGATAACGTTTGTACGCTCTCCAATAAATAATGGGCGCATCGAATCATCGTATTGTAAAGGTTCAATCCCTGAGAGAACGTGACCGTGCGTCGCCTCTTTTGGCTGACGCGGCGCATAGCCGTCAACTGCCGCGCGAATGGCTGCGATATGTGCTGGCGTTGTCCCACAGCAGCCGCCCACAATATTTAACCAGCCCTTTTCAGCGAAGCCTTGTAGTTTTTTTGATAACGAATCCGGCGTCTCATGGTAGCAGCCCTCTTCATCTGGTAATCCCGCATTTGGATAACAGCTAATATAACCCGTCGAAAGCTCCGCTAATGAACGCAGGTGATCGGTCATAAATTCTGGACCTGTCGCACAGTTTAACCCTACTGATAATGGCTTGATATGTTCAATCGAAATGTAAAAGGCTTCAATCGATTGCCCGGCTAATGTTGTCCCCATCGGCTCGATTGTTCCTGAAATCATCACCGGAATTTCTTTACCTAACTCTGTAAATGCGCGGTGTACCGCAATCGTTCCAGCCTTAACGTTTAACATATCTTGTGACGTTTCTAATAAGATTAAGTCCGCGCCCGCTTCGATTAACGCCTTTGCCTGTTGGTAGAAGTTTTCCTCTAGCTCCTCAAACGAAATACCGCCTGTTACCGATAGAGTTTTCGTCGTTGGCCCCATTGCTCCTGCAACAAAGCGTGGCCATTCTGGTGTTGAAAATTCACGTGCCGCATCTAATGCGATTTTGACAGCACCTGTATTGATTGCATCCGCTTTATGTCCTAAATCATACTCATTTAATACAAGCGGCGTTCCACCAAATGTATTGGTACAAATAATATCTGCGCCCGCTTCTAAATAGGCACGATGAATTTTTTTTAGTACATCAGGACGTGTCAGTACAAGGTTTTCGTTACAGCCATCTAAGTCCTCGCCGCCGAAATCTTCGTACGTTAAATTTTCAGCCTGTAGCATCGTCCCCATGGCACCATCGATGACTAAAATTCGTTTTTGTAATTGCTCATGAATTGGGTGATTAAACATTTGTTTTTTCTCCTTTATGTTTCGCGTCATACTGTTTTACATAATCCATTAATTGTAATGTCATATCGTATCGTAAAAACGGTGTAATTAAGTAAATACCGTTGAAATACTGACATGCTGTATCTAGTAATTCTTGCGCGATTGCTAAGCCTTCTTGTGTTGCTGCCTCTTTATCGTCCCCACATGCTGCCATGCGTGCTAATACTTCATCAGATAGTTTAATGCCTGGCACTTCATGGTGTAAAAACTCGGCACTGCGTGATGAAGTTAGTGGCATAATGCCGATATAAATAGGCGTTTCTAGATGCTTAGTTGCTTCGTAAATTTCTACAATTTTTTCCTTTGTATATACCGGCTGCGAGATGAAGTAATCCGCGCCATGCTCAATTTTCTTTTCTAAACGCTGCACTGCGCGATCTAACACACGCACGTTTGGGTTAAAAGCTGCTGCTACAGAGAAGTTCGCCTGTTTACGTAGTGACTTCCCGGTAAACGAGCCACCTTCATTTAATTGCTTAATGAGTGAAATTAACTCCATTGACGACACATCATACACACTCGTTGCCCCTGGGAAATCGCCAACCTTTGTTGGGTCTCCTGTGACAACTAAAATGTCATGTAGCTCTAGTGCATCCAGCCCCATTAAATGAGACTGTAAGCCAATTAAGTTACGGTCACGGCAAGTTAAATGTGGCAGTGAGCGAATGCCGTACTCCTTTAAAATCGCCGCCATCGCGATATTACTAATACGAGGTGAGGCTAATGAATTATCTGCCATCATCACAACATCCGCGCCCGCCTCTGCTAGCTTTTTCGCACCCTCCACAAAGCCATCAATTTCTAAGTGACGCGGTGTGTCGAGTTCAACAATTACCGAACGCTCGCGCTTTGCTTTTTCGTGCAGTGGTTCATGTTTACGCGGTTCTGCCACGCGGACAAATTCCGTACGTCCCTTTGTTTCTGCCTTCTCTTCAATTGGCGAAAGCTTGGCTAAACGTTTTTTCGCTGCTGCGATATGCTTTGGCGTTGTCCCGCAGCACCCACCAATTAAACGCACGCCTTGGTTCACTAACTCTTCTGCGGCACGTGCAAAATAGTCCGTTTCCGATTCATACACAACGCGGCCGTCTTCTACATCTAAAAGTGAGGCATTCGGATAAGCCGATAAATATGCCGTTTCCGGTAGACTTACTCCTTCAAACGCTTGAATCGTATGGAATGGCCCTAGTCGACAGTTGCTACCTACAATATCCGCTCCTAAACGTTGTAGATCGTGTAACGCTTCATTTAGCGACATCCCGTTTTGTAGTACGCCTGCTTCTTGCATCGTTACTTGCGCGATAATCGGTAAATCCGTTAATGTACGCAGTAGTTGTACACTCTGCGCTAATTCTTCAAAATCATAATACGTTTCAAGTAAAAATCCGTCTGGCTCACCGGCAAGTAGTACCTCCGCTTGCTCTTTAAATGCCACTAAAATTTCCTCTAGTGTGGCATCGCTTTTACGAATGCCGCGAATCCCGCCAATTGTTGCAAGTACGTACTGGCCACCCGCTGCTGCGCGCTTCGCGATTTTCAGTGCCGCTTCGTTAAATTCCTGCACACGTCCCTCATAGCCGTAGCGTGCGAGCTTAATAGCATTTGCTCCATATGTATTCGTTTGAATAATATCTGCACCCGCAGCGATATACTCTCCGTGAATTTTTTCAATAATTTCCGGACGTGCCACATTCATTTCCTCATGACAATAATCCAGTCCATACGAATATAATAATGTGCCAATCGCACCGTCTGCCGTTAATACCTTTGTTTTTAAATCTTGTAGTAAACCCATCGCCTTCACTCCATTATTCACAGTATTTTCAGTCTATTAACACTATAAAAAAGCCTTCTTTTCATATAAAAAGAAGGCTTCTATCATGTCGGATTTCGTTTCCTTCTCATCTTCTGGCGAAGCGCCAACTGGATTTAGCACCTGACAAATGAAATGTTGGTTGCTGAAGCTTCACCGGGCCAGTTCCCTCTGCTTCTCTCGATAAGAAATTTTATGAATTTTTCAAATAATTAAATGAATCATAACTTTATCACACTGGAACGTCAACCCTTTAGGCAAATAAAGTGCTTTTTCATGCAATGAAAACGCTTCATTTGGGTAATTCCGATTTAAACACGTGCGATAATTTGTTCGGCTGTTTTTTTGCCATTTTGAATACACGCACCAATTCCAACACCAAAATAAGAGCAGCCCGCAAGTAAGACATTTGGATAATGCAAAGCTAATTCTTTTATCACATGACCTAACGCTTCGTTATGTGCTAAATCATAACGCGGCATTTGGCCGATCCACTTTGTGACGTTAACAACAGTCGGCTTTTCTTCAATGCCCAGACTTAGTTTTATATCGCCTAAAGCGACCTCTGTCAGTTGTTCATCGGTCATGGCAGCTAGCTCCTCGTAGCGCGGATTAATGTTTTTATAGAACAAACGGACAAGTAAGTTACCTTCTGACGACGTATGCTTCCATTTACGACTCGTCCATGTTGAGGCATTACATACTAAATCTGAGTTATGGGATACGATAAAGCCCGTGCCATCTGCTGGTAACATGCGATCTGCCACATCAAAACCAACATACATCGTTAATGCTGAGGCAGTCGTGAATTTTTCTAATTGCGTACGTAAACCAGCGTCTTGTAATACCGTAGACACCGTTTCATTTGGTGTTGCAAGGACAACGATATCCGCAATAAGCGTTTCGTTTCCTAACACAACACAGTAGCGCTCACCCTGTTTTTCAACGGCTTGAATCGCTGTATTTTTCATGAATTCCACTTCTGGTAAAGTCTCTTCTAATCGGTCAATCAACGCCGATAAGCCACCTTTAAACGAAATGAATTTTTTATTTGCCGCCTTCTCAAATTGTGCACGGTTTGCTTCAAAGCCTTTCATAATCGAACCGTACTCATTTTTATAGTCGACTAAATAAGGCAATGTCGAGTTGAGACTTAATTGATACAAATCACCTGAATATACCCCCGCTAACACTGGTGCGATTTGTTTACGCACAATTTCCTCACCTAGGAAGTACTCTAAGAAATGGCCAATTGAGCTTTCCTTTGTAAAATTTGTGTTCGGTAATTCTAAATCTTTTAGCGCACGCTGTTTGCCTTCTTCTGAAATAAGTGTACTTGCCATTAACGACTCCATGCTCATTGGAATACCAAACGTTGAACCAGCTGGAATTGCGTGTAACTCGTTATTCGTATGAATATAGGAAATGCCCGTTTCGTTATAAACGAGTTCACTTTCAAATCCTAATTCCTGCACAAGCTCTAACACACCCGGATGACGGGCAACGATTGAATCCGCCCCTGTTTCCATAATAAAGCTTCCATCATGCTCTGAATGAATTTTACCGCCTAAATATGGTTTTTTTTCGATTAATACTAAACGTGCGTTGACATTTTTTTCCGCCAGTTGTTTTTTTAAATAATGCATCGTCGTTAAGCCAGTAATTCCGCCGCCAACTACTACTATTGTTTTCATATTTGTTTCGCTCCTATTTGTTCGCTCTTAATTTCTTTTTTCAGTATAAGCCTTTTTTACGAAAAATAGGGCTGACGGATATTACAATTTTGTATAAAAAAATGCACGCTAAGGGAAATCCCTTAGCATGCATCTAGTTTCCTTTTTCTAATGACTGCGCAACTTGTGCTAACATATCTGCTGCATCTGTTACTTCGTCAAAAGCACTGCCTAATTCTACAATTACCTCGCCAATCTCGCCGACTTCTTGCTCAACTAAACTATTTTGTATTTTCGTTTCTTGCATTGACTCGACGATCGCATTAAATTGTATTTCCGTATTATGCATACTTTGCTCACCAACTAGTACCGCTGATTTAATTTCTTGAATCGACTCTTGAAGTTTGGCCGTACGCATATTTGTATTTTGTAACAACGCTTCAACATTTACTGCCGATTCTTTTGTTTGTTCAGACAGCTTACGAACCTCACCAGCTACAACACCAAACCCTTTACCCGCTTCCCCAGCACGTGCTGCTTCAATTGCCGCGTTAAGTGCAAGTAAATTTGTTTGGTTGGCGATGTTTGTTACGATGCCCATTGTAGATTCCATTTCTTTTGAAACCTCTGTTAGCTTGTCCATCTCCTCTGAAATCAGTCCTACTGAGTGATGAATGGCATTCATGCTTACGGTTTGCTGTTGAATCTGAACTTTCCCTTGATACGCTTGATCTGTTGCAACTTTAGAAATATCAATCGCCTTTTTCGCATAGGCAATCATCACATCTGATTGTGATGTTAGCTGATGGAAGGAAGCATTTGTTTCTTCTGAAATGGCTGCTAAGTTCGCTGAGGATTCAATTACGGCATTCCCTATTTGACGCTTTTGTTGCTCTAGTTTTTCTTGCATGCGTTCGATAACAAGCTCATACTCTTCTAATACGACTTGTTGCTCGAAATTTAAGATTTTTGAAATCGCTGCAATCGTACGGAATCGTTGGTCATCATCATCGATATGATCTTGTACTAATCGAATAAAGTCGATTAGTAGACTTTGGAATGCGCCGATATACCATTTCGTTTTGAGCCCGATATGTACATGAACACGAGAAATCTTTTTACGTTTCTCAAAGTATTCCGAATCGATGACACCGCTAAACATTTCACAAATATGACGCTTTAACGTTACTTTTAAACGGTCGACAGAGCTATGGTCATTAATAATATCAACCAAACTTTGCTCCATCCCTAAATTTTTATAAAACGTATCTACAATTCTTTCAATATTTTCATCTACTTGCGGTTTAAATACTTTCAAGTGTTTTAAATCATCTTCTGTTAAACCTAGCATTTTTAATTGTTTCATTACGGCACTATTTCTAGTACTTTCAAGCTTTACATCAACTGTATTCCAATCAATTACTTGTTTTTCATTTTTCTTTTTATTAAAAAACATTAGCGACCTCGCCTTTTCCTATTGTTATAAAAAAGTTATTTATTCATATATATGAAACATGAGTTAAATTTATTCATAACACTCTGCGCTATCGTCTCAAATACGTTTGTTTCACTATCAAAATCCCATCTAACCTACAACTTCTCTATTATAAGGAAGCGACTTGTTCTTGAAAACTATTTCCGACTATTTTCCAACATTCTATGCTTTGGTACTACACAGCTATGTTAGCACCTAGTTATATCATCGTGTAAATTCATTCCATCCCCAAATATTCGCTCTCTAATTCTGTACCAAAAGCGCCATTGAATTCCCAACATACACTTTTATGACCGTCCGTTCGTTCTTATTAGTCCTAAAGACCTAAAACGAAAAGGACCGCCACAAAATCGTTGTGACAAGCCCTCTTTGTTAAATCGCTGTAAGTCTTGTTGATAGTATGTTCATCTCTACTTCTAGGGCAATCGAACGTATGTCAAAATAACGTAAGCGTTCCTCACTGCGGTCCATTAACTGCTGGTTCGAATCTTTCATATTAATGGCATCACATACAAATAGCTTTAATGTACGAATACCTGATTCAATTTTCCGGATTTCTTTCCCGTAAACTAGGGCTGTATTATCCGTGGTCTTGCCTTTTTTCATTTGAAAAATATTCGTATTAATTAAATCATCAATTTTATCGTAACGGTTTACTTGCTTCTCCGTCATCCTTTGAATTCTTTGATTGTATTTTATTACATCGTTACTTTCTAACTGTATTTGGATATAGCCTTTTAAATATTCTACAATTGTACATAATGTCGTTAACGTTTCTCGCTGCTCGGCTAGCACTTGCTGTAATTTTTGAACGATATCCTTATTATGATTAGAAGAGAATTGTGGAGCTGCAAACATGAACATAAAATTCCCCCTCCTTAATATAACTTCCTTACATTAATATAATTCCTAAATTCAGATGAAATTAAACCTGTAATTACTTTTCTTTAATTCCCATGCTGCGAAAGCCAGTCTATTGTTTTTTCTGCCATTATTTTTTGTTGATCTAGCGGTGAAATTGCACTTAATAGATCTCCCTTTTTTCCCCATACAGTAGTCCTAAGGTCAGTCCAAGCCATTTCAGTAATTTTCTCATCTAGAAAAAACTCACTCCCCGTCTTGTTGAAGGTATGTTAATTTTTCACGCCATTTTTGCGCCTGTGCATCGTTTGTTTGCTCATAGTAATGTACGAGCTTTTTCGTAGATTCTAGATCCCCCAATAAACTAGCTTGTTTATAATAATGAACCGCTTTTTCCATCAGCCCTTCTTCAAGCTCCGAAATATAACCCAAGTTAAAGAAGGCATCCAGGTGAAAGTGCTCGGCAGCTTGTTCGAAGTAATAAATAGCTTGCTCTCTATTTTGAGGTTGACCGAGCGCCCCTTCAAAATAAATCATACCTAAACGATACAGGCTCTCGACATCCCCACCACGTGCAGCTTCCTCATAAAAAGTCAGTGCTTGCTGGTCATCAACTTCGGTACCTAGCCCTTGCTCATACATAATCCCAAGTGTGAACATCGCTTCTACCACACCGGACTCCGCAGCTTTTGTAAACCATTTTAAAGCAAGGCGTTCATCGTGCCCTGTACCTTCACCGTTGAAATACATATCCGCTAAATTGTTCATCGCATCTGGATGTCCAAGTTGTGCGGCCTTCTTGTACATCTCAAATGCGCGCTCTTCGTCTTCCATTTCAAAATAGACATTTCCAAGCTCATACATTGCTTCTGTATTCCCAAGTAAAATTGCTTTGTTCAACCACTCGTTTGCTTGTTCAAAATTTTGGTGTTCTTTATATAATAATGCAACAACTACAACCGATTGTTCAATACCTTTTTTTGCTAATTTAAATTGTTGTTGCCAATGCTTCGGCTCTAAGAAATGTTGTGTAAGCCAATCCTGAAATTGCTCTTCCGTTTGCATCACATCACTCTTTTCTTTCATTAAAATAATCCACTAAATACTGCTTAAATTCACTTGCTGCTGGGGGTAAATAGCGATTTTTTGCCCATGAAACCCCAACAGAGCGATAGCATGGTGGATCTACTTTAAGGCGTTTTACTTTATAATCATCGAGTCCTTTAATATTTGGAATCATTGATATACCCATACCCGCACTCACAAATCCTGCTACCGTATGCATCTCTTCTGCTGCAAATGTTGTTTTCAATTTAATACCAGCCTCTAAGAACAGTTCATCTACCAAGTGTCGTAGTGAATTGCCCTTTTTTATTGCAATAAACGGCTCGTTTTTGACATCCTCTAATTTCACAGCGCTTTGTTTCGCTAGTGGGTGTGTCACCGGAACAATGACAAATAGTTCCTCAACAAATAGCTCTTCTGTTTCAATATCAATTACTTTTGATTCAATTTTTTGTGAAAGGCATAAATCAATAGCACCTTCCTCTAAACGCTTTAATAAATTTAATGAGGTTGCCTGCGTTAGCGAAAACTGCATATTCGGAAATTGCTTCGTTGTTGCTGCGATTAATTCTGGAACGACTTCCATCCCTAATGTATGAATAAAACCAAACGAAACTTCACCTGAACCTGGGCGAATAATATCCTCAAATTCCTCACGAATCCGCTCATATTCCTCTAAGATAATGTCGACACTTTGTAAAAAAAGCTCGCCAAAACGATTTAAATAAATCGAGCGCCCTTCACGGCTAAATAATGGCACGCCAAGTTGTTGCTCAATACTAGCAATAGACTTACTTAACGCCGGTTGGGAAATCGCTAAAACCTCCGCTGCTCGTGTCATATGTTGCATTGTAGCAACGGTTTTGAAATATTGAAGCTGTTCCATCTCCATTTTTCATACCTCACATCATTCATAACTTTTTTGAATCAAAACAATAAGAATAATAAATTGTACTTATGTATTAATAGCTTTATAATAATCGATAGCAGCAAGTTTTCATATCAAAATTATTTTTAATTTTCAATAGTTTTTATAAAAAATATACAAAATTGACATAATTCACTTCACAAAGGAGTCTAAAAGACAATGAAACTCATCGCGCCCAAACCTTTTACAATTGAAGCTGGTAAACGTGCCGTACTTTTATTACACGGTTTTACTGGCAATACCAATGATGTAAAACGTTTAGGAAAATATTTAGCTGATCGTAACTATACTGTACATGCGCCTTTATATAAAGGACATGGAGGTGGCCCTGACTTATTAATTCAATCAAACCCTATTGAATGGTGGAATAGTGTAATCGAAGGCTACGATGAGTTAAAAAATCGTGGCTACGAAGAAATTGCGGTAGCCGGCGTATCTCTTGGTGGAATTTTCTCGTTAAAGCTTGGTGAAGAACGTCCAACAAAAGCGATTGTTACAATGTCTGCTCCTGCAAGTTCAAAATCTACAGATAGTTTGCAAAATCGCATCGTTGATTATGCAATCAATTATAAAAAATTATCAGGTACATACGACGAAGCAATCGATAGTCGTACAAAAATCGCAGAGCTCGTGAAAATGCCTTCATTAAATTATTTACAAAGCATGATTAACGAAACAAGCGAAAAATTAAATGTAATCAAGACGCCCGTTCATATTTTACGTGGTCTAGAAGATGACGAATATTACTGCGAGAGTGCTGACCTCATTTATAGTTCAGTAAATTCCCGCATTAAATCTGTTAAAACATTCATTAACTCTGGTCATATTTTAACATTAGGTAAAGAGCGTGAATTAGTTTTTGAAGAAATTTATCGTTTCTTTGAAGGCTTAAAATGGCAAAATTAAGGCAACACTGTATTGTGTCCCCTTGCAAAAATCCCCGTTTTTGCAATGATATATAAAGAGCGGTAAATGGATCCCCGTCCATTTACCGCTTTTTCTTATTCCTCTGACATGGTTAATACTAAAATTTTTGCGAACTGTGCACGTGTCAAATTACCTTTTGGTGAGAAAGTTGTTGCACTTGTACCTTGTACAACATCGATATCATATAAAAATGTAATTGCAACTTGTGTTTCACGGTCATAATTTTTAATATCGTTAAACGGTGCAATCACTTCTGGTTCATATGCTTCCCCTGCCAAATTATTCGACAAACGCATTAAAATTAATGCAAGTTGTGCACGTGTAATTTCCCCTTTAGGATTGAAGTAACCTTCATTTTCACGTACTAATCCCGCTTCATACGCTGCGGCAATTTCATTTTGTGTTTGCTGTGTATAATTGCTAATGTCTTTAAATGGTGCAGGCTTCGTCGCTTCTAACTCAAAAGCACGTGCGATAACCGATAACACTTCCACACGTGTCATATTTGTATTTGGTTTAAATGTCCCGTCCTCATAGCCCTTTATAAAGCCATCTGCATACGCGATATTAATATAATCTTTGCCCCAATGATTAGCGATATCTGTAAATGGTGCTTCATTTACTGGCTCATCAATTAGTGCTTCTTCTAAATCCGCTAAAATTGCTGCGAAATAATCTTCCATCATTTTTTCAGCAACTACTTCATAGCCTGCTTCACTTAAATGAATATTGTTTGGATTCGGTAAAAATACTGCAACATCTTCAGCAATTAACGGTGCCACTTCAGAAAAAATCCCGCTATTTGCTTCTACTACTGCTTTAATTGAATTATTCATTGTCGTAACAAGCATATTTAGTTGCGCTTGAATCGCCGAATCTTGAATATGTGGGAATGGATTATATAACCCCATTACAATTAGATCTACTTCTGGATTTAACGCATAAATACTTTTGAAGATTTTTTCATAATTCGTTGATACTTGTTGAATGCTCCCTAAAACACCTGCTGCATCAAATGAAAACGCACCTGATTCAGAGCGTGTCACATTTTTTAAGACATCATTGGCACCAACGCTTAATGTAATAAAATCGGCTTCTTTAATCGCCTGGTGAATCGTTGCTGTTTTTTGCGACACACCATTTAAATCATAAATGGGCTTTGTTACGTTTTTTTCAATATCATTTAGCACATCTACCGTTGTATAACCCGGCAAAGAAAACCCTTTATTAAAATGGATTGCTGCCGGGTCATCAGAATAGCCCTTCGCAATAAAATCGGCATAACCTAAACCAAGTTCATTTAATTCATTTACACCTGTAGCAAGTGAGTCACCTAATGCTAAATAATTTAGTCCATCACTTTCTTCTGCTTGTGCTGGGATTGTTACGGGTAATATGAGCTGTAACATTAATATAAATGCTGCTACTATACTAAACTTCTTCATCTAAAACCTCCTAAATATGACTTGTTCATATTATAAGTTATAAAGTTATATAAAACAAAATTTTGATAAAAATAGAAATATATAACACATAATGAGCTACTTTGTTTTTCTAATATATATTTTCCCCTTTTGGCTACACGATTTCGAGTGAAATGCCGCTATATTAATATACTTTCTAAACATAAATTCAAAAAGATATTTCGAATTGGATTTCAACTCTAATAATATAAAAATACCATTTAATAATAAATAACTTTTAACTTATGAATGAATTTCCTGTTCCAACTAATGAGTTATCCCTTGAAATAAATCAAATAACCTAACATTTAATATAAAAATGATTATTTTTAATCATTTTTAAAATAAGTAAAATAGTTCTGTTATTAATCTAATTTTGGGTATTTACAGGATAAGTGGTTGATGAAATGAACTTTAAATCAATTAGCGCAAGAATTCTATTCAGTTTTAGAAAATGAGTTGGATATTTTAGTAGCTGACTATGAGTTGGCAGGGGCCATGTGACCTCGTACGAAAAGAAGAAAAAAAACACCTCGCATCAATAAAATGATGCGAAGTGTAACTTTGTATGGAACTGTTTTCAAAAAGGAACAAAAGCGTTGCCGCGTGGAAGTTACATCATTCCTGGCATGCCGCCCATGCCACCCATGTCTGGCATACCGCCGCCTGATTCCGGGATGTCTGCTACAACGGCTTCAGTCGTCAAGAACAGTGAAGCTACTGATGCAGCGTTTTGTAATGCTGAACGAGTTACTTTCGCTGGGTCTACTACACCCGCTTCGATCATGTTTACCCATTCGCCTGTTGCTGCGTTGAAGCCGATACCGATTTCTTCACGTTTTAAGCGGTCCACGATAATTGAACCTTCTAAACCTGCGTTTTCAGCGATTTGACGCACTGGCTCTTCTAGCGCACGTAAAATAATTTTTACGCCTGTTGCTACGTCGCCTTCTACTTGGTCTAATACTTTTACTACCGCGCCGTATACGTTTAGAAGTGCTGTACCACCACCTGATACAATTCCTTCTTCAACTGCTGCACGTGTAGAGTTTAATGCATCTTCAATACGTAATTTACGTTCTTTTAATTCTGTTTCTGTTGCAGCACCAACTTTAATCACTGCCACACCGCCAGCTAATTTCGCTAAGCGCTCTTGTAATTTTTCTTTATCAAACTCTGAAGTTGTTTCTGCAAGTTGTGCACGGATTTGGTTCACACGACCTGCTACGGCATCTGTGTTACCAGCACCTTCAACGATTGTTGTGTTGTCTTTTGAAACAATGACTTTTGATGCGCGACCTAACGAAGTAAGATCTGCTGATTTTAAATCAAGGCCTAGGTCTTGTGTGATAACTTGACCACCTGTTAAAATCGCGATGTCCTCTAGCATTGCTTTACGACGATCACCAAAGCCAGGTGCTTTTACCGCTACGGCGTTAAATGTACCGCGTAATTTGTTCACAACAAGTGTTGCTAACGCTTCACCTTCAACATCTTCTGCAATAATTAAAATTGGGCGTCCTTGTTGAACCACTTGCTCTAGCACCGGTAAAATTTCTTGAATGCTCGCGATTTTTTTATCTGTAATTAAAACAAATGGGTTATCAAGAACCGCTTCCATTTTATCTGTATCGGATACCATGTAATGTGAAAGATAGCCGCGGTCAAACTGCATACCTTCGACTACGTCAAGTTCCGTTGTGAAACCTTTCGACTCTTCGATTGTAATAACGCCGTCGTTGCCCACTTTTTCCATTGCATCTGCAATGTATTGACCAATTTCTTCATCACCTGAAGAAATTGACGCGACTTGTGCGATTGACTCTTTGTTTTCTACTGGACGAGAAATGGCTTGTAGCTCTGTTAAAGCAGCTGCTACAGCTTTGTCCATCCCTTTACGGATACCAACAGGGTTTGCACCAGCTGTTACGTTTTTAAGACCTTCACGAATCATCGCTTGTGCTAAAACCGTTGCAGTCGTCGTACCGTCACCAGCGATTTCATTTGTTTTTGACGCTACTTCTGCTACTAATTTTGCCCCCATATTTTCAAATGGGTTTTCTAATTCGATTTCTTTAGCGATTGATACACCATCATTTGTAATAAGTGGTGAACCGAATTTCTTTTCTAACACTACGTTACGACCTTTTGGCCCTAATGTTACTTTTACAGCGTTTGCTAATTTATCAACACCAGCCGCCATTAATGAACGTGCTTCTTCTGAGAATTTAATATCTTTTGCCATATTGTATGTCCTCCTAATTGTTCGCTCTATTTTAGAATTTATTTTTAAATGGATGTGCAGCTAGCAACATACTATGTAAGAACTAGCTGCAAGTTTAAATTTCGTTTTAAATTAACCGACGATAGCGAGTACATCGCTTTCGCGTAAAATTAAATATTCTACGCCGTCGTACTTCACTTCGGTACCTGAGAATTTTGAGAAGATGATTTCGTCGCCTACTTTTACGTCAAGCTCTACACGAGTTCCGTTGTCAAGAACGCGACCCGTACCTACAGCTACAACTTTACCAGTTTGTGGCTTTTCTTTTGCAGAGTCAGGTAATACAATACCGAACGCTGTTTTTTCCTCTACTTCTACAAGTTCGATAATAATGCGATCTCCTAATGGTCTTAACAATTGAAACAACCTCCTAAATATTTGTTCTTTTTAGCACTCTCATCAATCGAGTGCTAACACATTACTAATTTTAATGAATTCCCTATTTTTTTGCAAGTATGTGCGCTAAAAAATTTTGTTTTATCTAGAAATTCCTCTACAATATAGAAGAATTACCTTTGAACGTTACTATATATAGAAAGAAGGTTTATGCTGTGACGAACGTTTCCTCTCCTAAGTTTAAAACACAAAAGACGGCCTTTTATGTGTTATTGACTTATATTATTTGTCAATTATCCGTATTTTTACTTATATTCATTCCTGACTTAAAAAATGCCTTACTGACACTATTTTCTGGAACACCCGATGAGCAGTTAATTAAATTATCTGGCTGGTGGAGTACCGCTTCATTTATGGTTGCCGTTGTTGTAAGCTTTATTCTTATTGCTAAAAATAAAAGTTTTTGGAATGTCTTTAGCGGCGAAAAGATGCCTTTAGGAAAATCAATTGGCTGGGGAGTCATTGGTTTCTTTCTCGTATTTTTAGGGCAAAGCATTGGCGCTTATATTGAGTTCGCACTCGGCATTGAAGTAGGCTCAGAAAACACAGAATCGATTATGGAAGTCACAAAAGTGGCTCCTATCATGATCATTGCCATTGTATTTTTAGGTCCTGTTTTAGAAGAATTGGTGTTCCGTCGTGTGATTTTCGGCTCTATTATTCAAAATTATAACTTCTGGATTGCAAGCATTGTGAGTGCTGTAGTATTCGCTGCCATTCACATGGACTTTACGCACATTCTGTTATATACGATTTGTGGGATGATTTTTGCCTTCTTATACCACAAGACAAAGCGTCTAATTACACCCATCATTGCGCACGTATTACTAAACGGCTTCGTCACATTTATACAAATGAATGCCGATAAATTTCAAGTTTAACAACTGAAAAAGCCCTGGAAGTTTTACACTACGTAAAATTTCTAGGGCTTTTGTTGTTTCATAAAAAAAACGCTACCTCAACGATAGCGCTCTCTATTAACTATTTAATTGTTCCATTTGTTTACGCTGTTGTTCAAGTAGCGCTTCTACTTGCAACTCACGCTCACGTTCTTCCTCCGCTAACTGGCGCTCTTTTTCAGCCACTTCATATTTACGATAACCCATACGAGAAATAACAATACTCACCTCATACAAAATAAAGAGCGGAATCGCAATGATGATGTTCGATACTAAATCAGGCGGTGCAAGTAGCACAGAAATGACGATTAATACGAAATACGCGTATTTACGGAACTTAATCATAAGCTTTGGATTAATGAGCCCTAAACGGGACACAAACAAGGTCACCACTGGTAATTGGAATAGAATACCGAACGGCACGATTAGTTTAAGTAAAAATGAGAAAAACTGATTAATACCAATTGTTGGCGTTATTTCTAAATCACCTGACAAATCCATCATAAAACGCATAATAAACGGGAATAAAACAAAGTAGGCAAAGGCCATACCACCAATACCAAGAATAAACGCATAAGGTATGTATTTTAATGTTGCCTTGCGTTCTGTCTCATGCAAGCCTGGCGTAATAAATGCCCATAGCTGATAAAGCAAAATCGGCGATACGATCACTGCCGCGACAATGAAGGTCACTTGTAAATACACAGTTAACGGATCTCCCGGACTGAAGGCATTCAATGTAAAACTCGCAGCAAGATCGCTGCGTTGAATGTATCGTATAATCGGTTTTGCACTATAGAACCCTGCAAAAAGGGCCATGACAAAGAAAATCGCTACAAAAAATAAGCGCTTTCTCAGTTCTTCCATATGTTCAACAACGGTTAATTCTTGTGGATTCATACTAAGACATCCTTAATTTACTTAACGTCTGTTTTTTCGTTATCTTTATGTTCAATGACCGATTTCTTCGTCGTGTGATCATCTTCGTCATCTGTTAATCCTTTAGTGGCACTACGGAATTCACGTAAAGTCGAACCCATGGCACGGCCTAAAGATGGTAATTTTTTTGGACCAAAAATCAATAATGCAATCAAACCGATGATAATTAGGCTTACAGGTGTAATCGCACTTAAATGCATTTCCACTATAGCCACCTCCTCTATTATTATGTACATTTTACAGTAATTAACGATAAATTGCCATTTATGGTAATGTGAACAATTTGTTACTAATTTGTTATTAATCTGAATTTCGTACTAAATAGATGAGCGCTTGCAGCTCTACCGATAAATCAATATTCATTACTTTAATCGAATCTGGTACCGATAGACGCACTGGTGTGAAGTTTAAGATGCCTTTTGCATTCATATTCGCTAGACGGTCTGTCATCATTTGCGCCGAGCGTGAAGGTACCGTTAAAATAGCTAATTCCGCGCTAAACTCCTCATACATTTCCTCTAAACGATCTGGATGAAAGACAGGGATATCGCTAATCATCGTTCCTTCAAAAGGTGCCTTTGAATCAAATGCCACGACAATACGTGTATTGTGGTTTTTTTGGAAATTGTATTTTAATAAGCCATTCCCTAAGTTCCCGACCCCAATTAGCGCGACATTCATCGCCTCATCCTGATCTAAAGTTTGACGGAAAAATTCGATTAAATAGGGCACATCATAGCCATAGCCCTTCTTACCGAGTGCACCAAAATAAGAAAAATCACGGCGAATCGTAGCCGAATCTATTTTCATTGCATCACTTAATTCCTGTGATGAAATGCGTTTTTTACCTTCATTTGCAAAGTTTTTTAAAAATCGATAATACAGAGGAAGTCTTTTCGTTGTTGCTTGTGGAATTTTTGTTTCTGGTTTCACACATTCTCCTCCTACTTACAATTGGAAATCGTTTTCAAGCCTTAAGTTTAAGCAAATTAATCTTACTAAACTACTAGCCTCAAGTAAAGTATCCATCGTTGCACGCCGCGTGTCCATCCTTTAAACTAAATAGTAGAAACTGAGGTGTAAACATGATTGTCCTACAAGTAAATCAATTATATAAATCCTTCATTACCGATGAAATTTTAAGCGGCGTCAAACTTGAAGTTCAACACCGTGACCGCGTGGCATTAGTAGGCCGCAACGGTGCTGGGAAATCCACATTATTAAAAATTATCGCTGGTCAAATGAGCTATGACTCAGGCGAAATTATTATTCCAAAAGATGTTCGTGTTGGCTATTTAGAGCAGCATGCTGGCATTGATTCAGCTTTATCTATTTGGGACGAAATGATGACAATTTTCGATAACTTGCGCATACAAGAGCAAACACTACGTCAACTCGAACAGCAAATGGCTGACCCGAACGTTTACGAAAACAGCGAAACATACGGTCGCGTGATGGCAGAGTATGACCAAATACAACATGATTTCAAAGATGCAGGTGGCTATCAGTACGAGGCCGACACACGCTCTGTCCTACACGGGATGCAGTTTTTCCCTGCCGACTATGCCTTGCCCATCCAATCATTATCCGGTGGTCAGCGTACACGCTTAGCACTTGCAAAACTATTACTATCAAAGCCTGATTTACTAATCCTAGATGAGCCCACAAACCACTTAGATATTGAAACATTGTCTTGGTTAGAAAGTTATTTAAAGGGCTATGACGGCGCGATTTTAATCGTTTCACATGACCGTTACTTCTTAGACCAAGTCGTGTCTACCGTTTACGAGGTATCACGTACAAAGGTTAGTAAGTATGTCGGAAACTACAGTGCCTACTTAGATGAAAAGGCAAAAAATTACGAGCGTGATCTAAAAATGTATGAGCGCCAAATGGATGAAAAGTCTAAACTTGAAACATTTGTTCAAAAAAACTTAGCCCGTGCATCGACAACAAAAATGGCGCAATCTCGTCGTAAAGTATTAGAAAAAACAAATTGGATGGATTCTCCTGATGGCGATGAAAAAAGTGCAAACTTCGGATTTTCTATCGAACGCCAAAGCGGAAATGACGTATTATCAATCGATGCATTAGCAATCGGCTACCCCGACAAAGAAATCTCATCGAATATTACGATGCGCGTATTCCGCGAAGACCGCATTGCATTAGTCGGTCCAAACGGTGTCGGCAAATCGACCTTACTAAAAACCGTTGTGAAAGATTTAGCCGCATTTTCAGGGGAGATTCGCTATGGTACTAATGTTCAAATCGGCTACTACGATCAGGAGCAAGCAAAGCTCCATTCCAACAAGCCCGTGTTAAACGAGTTATGGGATGAGTGGCCTTTAATGAACGAAAAAGATATTCGCAGTATTTTAGGGAATTTCTTATTTAGTGGTGATGACGTATCAAAATCAGTCAACTCGTTATCCGGCGGTGAAAAAGCCCGTTTAGCTTTAGCCAAACTCATGATGCAAAAATCAAATTTCTTAGTGCTAGATGAGCCGACCAATCACCTTGACTTAGACAGCAAGGAAATTTTAGAAAATGCATTAATCGATTATCCTGGCACACTGCTATTCGTTTCGCATGACCGTTATTTCATAAACCGAATTGCAACAAAGGTTGTAGAATTGTCTGGTACAGGCTCATTTGAGTATTTAGGGGACTATGATTACTACGTAGAGAAAAAACAAGAGCTTGAGGAATTAGCTGCGATGAAGGCTGCTGCAACAGGTTCAAAATCACAAGAGCCTAGCCCGCAAACAAAATCAACGTCTACGATTGATAAGGATGCAAAAAAACGCGAACGTCAAATTCGTCGCGCTATTGAAGATATCGAAAAGAATATGGCAACCCTTGATGAAACAATCAAACAATACGAGGCACAGCTCTGCGATCCAGCAGTTTTCTCGGATCACGAAAAAACGTTAGCAATCCAAACAGAGCTATCACAAACAAAAGATCAGCACGAGACATTCGAAATGGAATGGCTTGAACTCAATGACGAATTAGATCAATTATAAAAATAAGGAGAACGCTCACACAATTATTGTGGCGTTCTCCTTTTATTATTTCACATGAAAGCTTTTTAACATTTGTAGTTTTTGATAGGCCGTATAGGCACCGTAAATCCAACCAAAGAACACAAGTGTTAGTAATGCTACAACCGTATTTACCATAGCAATAATTGGCTGCCACGGCGAATTTGCTTTTTGTGCCCGAAATGGCTGCCTCGCCCCAATACGGATACTCTGAAAAACATCAATCATCTGGCTTCTACCATATACAAGTGCCAGCGGATAAAAAATTAAAGCCAAAATAACAAAGATTCCTCCAAACGAGGCCAAAAAGAGCCCGTTGCCAGACCAGCTCAGTAAATACAACACACCGATGAGTAACGCTCCCCCTATAACAAGTAGCGTAATCATTTTATTACGCTCCTTCAAGTAATTCATGAAAAACACCTCCGTCATCAGTCATTTTTACACTATACCCTTTCTGAAGGGAATTCTTACATTTCACTTTACTATTGTATGATACTAATGAATCCTTTATTTCCAATTAACGATTCGACATATATATAGGTCAATATGCTAATTTCCGACAAAAAAGCCTACAAATTTATACACAATTCAAATTCAGTCATATCAACATATCAACAGTGTTTTCCACATTATCCACAACTAAAATGAATTTTATTCACATGCAGTTGTGAAAAAACAGCCACTATATATAGATAAATCACATTTTACCCACAGGTTATCCACAGTTTGTGTATAAGTACGCATGTTCGCACCTTTTTTAAAATATTAATTTCAGTTTCTGTGGATAATTTTCTGAAAAATTGTGCATTAAATAAAAATTTGTTATAAAGCACATTTTCATATCATAAAATACAATTTACGACTATTTTTTATTATTCTAAAAAATCGGTACTCCTAGCTGTTCCAACTACCTAGAACAAAAAAGCATGATGCGCCGGAAAATTAATTTCCAGTTCACCATGCTTAGTAAGCTGTTATTTCCAGCTTATTAGTTCCATTCCGGGACGACCATTCATCGCTAAATTTCCACGAACACCCGCTTCATACATTTGGTAGGCAGCTGCACCAATCATCGCAGCATTATCTGTGCATAATTTTAAAGGCGGTACATAGAATGGAATACCCTCGTCTTTAAACGCAGCTTCAAGTGCCGTACGTAAACCTTTATTTGCCGATACACCGCCAGCAGCAATAACTTGCTTTACGCCAAACTCACGCGATGCACGTACAGTTTTCGCTGTTAATACTTCTACAACACTGTCTTGGAAGCCTTTTGCCACTTGCTCAGGAATAATTTCTTCACCACGTTGATCCATATTGTGCTTATAGTTAATGACTGCCGATTTTAAGCCACTAAAGCTAAAATCATACGAGCCTTCTTCTAGCCACACACGTGGGAATTTCACCGCTTCTGTCGCTTCATGAGCTAAACGGTCAATATGCGGTCCACCTGGATACGGCATGTTTAATACACGTGCTACTTTATCGTATGCTTCACCTGCTGCGTCATCCCGTGTTTCACCAATTACTTCAAATGAACCATGCTCACGCATCAATACAAGCTCTGTATGGCCTCCTGATACTACTAAAGCCAGTAATGGAAACTCCATCGGCTGCACTAAATTGTTCGCATAAATATGTCCTGCAATATGATGCGTGCCGATTAACGGTAAACCATGTACAAAGGCAAATGCTTTTGCGGCGTTAATGCCGATTAACAAAGCGCCCACTAACCCTGGACCTTCTGTTACCGCTACAGCTGTTAATTCATTCGGTGTCATATTTGCTTGCTTTAGTGCCTCTTCTAATACAATCGTCACCTGCTCGACATGATGGCGTGATGCAATTTCTGGTACAACCCCGCCAAAGCGCTTGTGACTTTCGATTTGTGATGACACAACGTTTGAGATTATTTCCGTGCCATTTTTAATGATTGCTGCTGCTGTTTCATCGCAGCTTGTTTCAATTGCTAATATATAATTGTCCATTATAAATTCACCCACATGACTAACGCATCTTCTTGGTTATCCGTATAGTAGCCTTTACGAATGCCACCGTCTTGGAATCCAAGCTTGCGATATAAATTTTGCGCAACCGTATTTGTTACGCGTACTTCTAAACTCATCGTATCCATATTCGCTTCCTTAGCAACACGAATCGCCTCACGCATTAACGCTTCACCTAGACCTTGTCCGCGAACCGCTTCGACAACTGCTACATTGGTAATTTGCGCCGCATCCACAACAAGCCACACACCACAAAAACCAACTAATTCACCGACTTCATTTTCAGCTACTAAATAATGCGAAAACTTATTTTCGTTGACTTCGTAATAAAACGAATCTAACGTCCACGGTGTCGGAAATGTTGCGAGCTCAATGGCATGAACTGCCGGAACATCTTCTAATGTCATTTTACGATAATGTACCATTATTGTTGCTCCTTTTTCTGTTCCTTAATCCAGTTCGCCTCTGCTTCTGCAATACGGCGATACTGTGGTACAAATGCATGCACAGCATCCACTGAAGGCAGCTCCTGATTTTGCGCTAACGCAATAAGCTCCGCAGCACGTGGTAAGTCCAGCGTAAATGATGCACGCACAGCACGGTCTCCTAATACTTCTTTGATTTTTTCAAAGTAAATGTCAACATCAGTTCCTACGAACATTACAGGACGATTTAACGCATCGAGCTTTGTTAATAGGCCGTCAATATGATCGTGATAATCTTCAATAACCGTCTCCTGTGTTAAACCTTCATACACACCAGCATATACATTTTGACGACGTGCATCAAACAGTGCACATACTGCGTCACTAGACACACGCGCATTCGCTGCAAGCACTTTTAAGCTCGACACACCAACTAACGGCTTTTGCAGTGACCAGGCTAATGTTTTTGCTAATGTTACCCCAATACGCACACCCGTGTACGATCCGGGTCCTTCTGAAACCGCAATCGCATCTAGTTCAGCCGGAGTAACACCTGCTTTTTTCATAACCTCTTCAACAGCCGGCATTGCACCCACTGAATGTGTTAATTTAATATTTTGTACTACCTCTGCAACTACTTTACCGTCCTTTACAACTGCGACAGATAGTGGCGCATTTGCTGTTTCAATTCCTAACCAAATCATTTTAGTAACTCCTCACATAAGCGCACATATTTCTCGCCCATTGGTTTAAATAAAAACTTACGACTCGTATCATCAATACGTGTAATTTCAATTGCCAAACGCTCTTTTGGCAAATCTTCTTCAATTAAATGCGCCCACTCTACAACTGTGACCGCATCGCCATAAAAAATTTCATCCCATCCTAAATCCTCATCGCTATCTTCTAAACGATAAACATCCAAGTGATTTAACGGAATTCGACCCTCATATTGCTTCATAATCGTAAACGTCGGACTATTCACGTTACGTTTAATTCCTAAGCCCTTTGCAAAGCTTTGCGTAAACGTTGTCTTACCAGCGCCTAAATCGCCTTCTAATGTAATTGTATATTGTGGCGCTACTAGCTCCGCCAATTTTAAAGCAAGTGCCTGTGTTTCCTCTAATGCGTATACTTGTTTTTCAAATATCATATTGTGCTTCCTTCCACAAAAAAGTCCATTACTTCTAGTTTACTTGAAGTAACGCAATTGTTCAAAATGTATCACTTATTTATACATAACAAAAAGCCCTATAAGCAAGTTGCCTATAAGACTTCTCTTTACCTTGTTGAATTTCCTCGGCGCTCCACGATTTCCTTTTTCGTCAACTTATCTTTTTTAAATGTAAGCATATACCCCTGTGTCAACAGCAGCTCATCATTCCATTCGTACACGCCTTTTTCTAGTTCCGTACCCGCCCCACCCGCAATTCGTACTACTTCCATGTAAGACATGCCTTCTTTTACTTGTTCATATTCTTGTTCATTCATATATTTTTGCCAGCTATGTGCATTACTCTCTTCAATCGCCAAAATTTCATCTTTGCAAGCTGTCATCATAATAAGTAGCAAGAAGATGAGACAAATAGCTGGGTACACGCTTAACCCATTTTTATTCATCAACACTCCCCCTTAACAACATATGAAAATTTTCCCTCAAGGTACGTGTTCAAAACATTTGAAAAACCTTGAAACAAACTACATTACTTAACTATTATTATTTACGAGTATCTTCTTAAGCATAAAAAAAGCAATTCGCCTTCGCGAATTACTTGAATAGTTAATTTAAATGGCGGTCCCGACCGGGATCGAACCGGCGATCTCCTGCGTGACAGGCAGGCATGTTAACCGCTACACCACGGGACCATTTATTATTTTCTCTATTGGACACTATTTATTCTATCAGAAATCAACTTATGAGACAACTACTTTTTTAAAATACGTTTTTTCTCTCTTAAGCTATTATTATCTAAATTAATACTCCGTAGGGATCGAAAAGCTCGAAGAGCTGGCGCTTTAGCCAACAATGCGAACAAAAAAACCACTGATTTCTCAGTGGTTTTGCGTGTGCGAAGCGACGTCCTACTCTCACAGGGGGAAACCCCCAACTACCATCGGCGCTAAAGAGCTTAACTTCCGTGTTCGGTATGGGAACGGGTGTGACCTCTTTGCCATCATCACTTCACTATTGAAAGAATTATTCTTTCAAAACTGGATAAACGTTTCATTGATGTTCATAAATTGTGGTTAAGTCCTCGACCGATTAGTATTCGTCAGCTCCACACATCACTGCGCTTCCACCTCGAACCTATCTACCTGATCGTCTTTCAGGGGTCTTACTTACTTGCGTAATGGGAAATCTCATCTTGAGGGGGGCTTCATGCTTAGATGCTTTCAGCACTTATCCCGTCCACACATAGCTACCCAGCGATGCTCTTGGCAGAACAACTGGTACACCAGCGGTGTGTCCATCCCGGTCCTCTCGTACTAAGGACAGCTCCTCTCAAATTTCCTACGCCCACGACGGATAGGGACCGAACTGTCTCACGACGTTCTGAACCCAGCTCGCGTACCGCTTTAATGGGCGAACAGCCCAACCCTTGGGACCGACTACAGCCCCAGGATGCGATGAGCCGACATCGAGGTGCCAAACCTCCCCGTCGATGTGGACTCTTGGGGGAGATAAGCCTGTTATCCCCGGGGTAGCTTTTATCCGTTGAGCGATGGCCCTTCCATGCGGAACCACCGGATCACTAAGCCCGTCTTTCGACCCTGCTCGACTTGTAGGTCTCGCAGTCAAGCTCCCTTATGCCTTTACACTCTACGAATGATTTCCAACCATTCTGAGGGAACCTTTGGGCGCCTCCGTTACTCTTTAGGAGGCGACCGCCCCAGTCAAACTGTCCGCCTGACACTGTCTCCTACCCCGCTAAGGGGCATGGGTTAGAAGTTCAATACAACCAGGGTAGTATCCCACTGACGCCTCCTCCGAAGCTGGCGCTCCGGGATCTCTGGCTCCTACCTATCCTGTACAAGTTGTACCAAAATTCAATATCAGGCTACAGTAAAGCTCCACGGGGTCTTTCCGTCCTGTCGCGGGTAACCTGCATCTTCACAGGTACTATAATTTCACCGAGTCTCTCGTTGAGACAGTGCCCAGATCGTTACGCCTTTCGTGCGGGTCGGAACTTACCCGACAAGGAATTTCGCTACCTTAGGACCGTTATAGTTACGGCCGCCGTTTACTGGGGCTTCAATTCGCAGCTTCGCTTGCGCTAACCACTCCTCTTAACCTTCCAGCACCGGGCAGGCGTCAGCCCCTATACGTCACCTTACGGTTTTGCAGAGACCTGTGTTTTTGCTAAACAGTCGCCTGGGCCTATTCACTGCGGCTCTCTCACGCTTGCACGCTAACAGAGCACCCCTTCTCCCGAAGTTACGGGGTCATTTTGCCGAGTTCCTTAACGAGAGTTCTCTCGCACACCTTAGGATTCTCTCCTCGACTACCTGTGTCGGTTTGCGGTACGGGCACCTCTCACCTCGATAGAGGCTTTTCTTGGCAGTGTGAAATCAGGAACTTCGTCCATACGGACTCGTCATCACAGCTCAATGTTAAAGTATGCGGATTTGCCTACATACACACCTTACTGCTTGAACACGCGCAACCAACGGCGTGCTTACCCTATCCTACTGCGTCCCCCCATTTCTCAAACGGTGAGGAGGTGGTACAGGAATATCAACCTGTTGTCCATCGCCTACGCCTATCGGCCTCGGCTTAGGTCCCGACTAACCCTGAGCGGACGAGCCTTCCTCAGGAAACCTTAGTCATACGGTGGACGGGATTCTCACCCGTCTTTCGCTACTCATACCGGCATTCTCACTTCTAAGCGCTCCACCAGTCCTTCCGGTCTGACTTCAACGCCCTTAGAACGCTCTCCTACCACGCATCCATACGGATGCATCCACAGCTTCGGTGAATCGTTTAGCCCCGATACATTTTCGGCGCAGCGTCACTCGACCAGTGAGCTATTACGCACTCTTTAAATGATGGCTGCTTCTAAGCCAACATCCTGGTTGTCTAAGCAACGCCACATCCTTTTCCACTTAACGATTACTTTGGGACCTTAGCTGGTGGTCTGGGCTGTTTCCCTCTTGACTACGGATCTTATCACTCGCAGTCTGACTCCCGTGTATAAATATCTGGCATTCGGAGTTTGTCTGAATTCGGTAAAGCGAGATGCCCCCCTAGTCCAAACAGTGCTCTACCTCCAGTATTCTCAATCACGAGGCTAGCCCTAAAGCTATTTCGGAGAGAACCAGCTATCTCCAGGTTCGATTGGAATTTCTCCGCTACCCACACCTCATCCCCGCACTTTTCAACGTGCGTGGGTTCGGGCCTCCAGTAAGTGTTACCTCACCTTCACCCTGGACATGGGTAGATCACCTGGTTTCGGGTCTACGACCACGTACTAATTCGCCCTATTCAGACTCGCTTTCGCTGCGGCTCCGTCTTCTCAACTTAACCTCGCACGTAATCGTAACTCGCCGGTTCATTCTACAAAAGGCACGCTATCACCCATTAACGGGCTCTAACTACTTGTAGGCACACGGTTTCAGGATCTATTTCACTCCCCTTCCGGGGTGCTTTTCACCTTTCCCTCACGGTACTGGTTCACTATCGGTCACTAGGTAGTATTTAGCCTTGGGAGATGGTCCTCCCGGATTCCGACGGAATTTCACGTGTTCCGCCGTACTCAGGATCCACTCAGGAGGGAATAACTTTTGGGCTACAGGGCTTTTACCTTATTTTGCGGACCTTTCCAAGTCGCTTCGCCTAAATCATTCTTTTGTAACTCCGTATTGAGTGTCCTACAACCCCAAAGAGCAAGCTCTTTGGTTTGGGCTCTTCCCGTTTCGCTCGCCGCTACTCAGGGAATCGAATTTTCTTTCTGTTCCTGCAGGTACTTAGATGTTTCAGTTCCCTGCGTCTGTCTCAAACACGCTATGAATTCACGTGAGTGTACTATCCGATTAAAGATAGTGGGTTCCCCCATTCGGAAATCCCCGGATCAAAGCTTACTTACAGCTCCCCGAGGCATATCGGTGTTAGTGCCGTCCTTCATCGACTCCTAGTGCCAAGGCATCCACCGTGCGCCCTTATTAACTTAACCAAAAGTTAAACTTAAATCAAAAGATTTAAGATTTTAAGGATATTGCACGACCAATTTCTTGATCTATTGTTTGTTTATTACTTATCAATGTCGTTTTATCCAGTTTTCAAAGAACAAGACAACTACACTGAACCACTTCGTGATTCGCTTCGTTGACTTTGCTTCATGCAGTCTTGCGACGATAGCGCAGCGACAGGAGCAAAGGTTTTATTTTTGAAGTATCTCATTCAATTAAGAATGAACCTTCAAAACTGAACAGCAAACGTTAATGAGTATCTTTCCCATGGAAAGATTTCCGAAATAATCCTTAGAAAGGAGGTGATCCAGCCGCACCTTCCGATACGGCTACCTTGTTACGACTTCACCCCAATCATCTATCCCACCTTCGGCGGCTGGCTCCATAAAGGTTACCTCACCGACTTCGGGTGTTACAAACTCTCGTGGTGTGACGGGCGGTGTGTACAAGGCCCGGGAACGTATTCACCGTGGCATGCTGATCCACGATTACTAGCGATTCCGGCTTCATGTAGGCGAGTTGCAGCCTACAATCCGAACTGAGAACGATTTTATCGGATTAGCTCCCCCTCGCGGGTTGGCAACCGTTTGTATCGTCCATTGTAGCACGTGTGTAGCCCAGGTCATAAGGGGCATGATGATTTGACGTCATCCCCACCTTCCTCCGGTTTATCACCGGCAGTCTCCTTAGAGTGCCCAACTAAATGATGGCAACTAAGAACAAGGGTTGCGCTCGTTGCGGGACTTAACCCAACATCTCACGACACGAGCTGACGACAACCATGCACCACCTGTCACCGTTGTCCCCGAAGGGAAAACTGTATCTCTACAGTGGTCAATGGGATGTCAAGACCTGGTAAGGTTCTTCGCGTTGCTTCGAATTAAACCACATGCTCCACCGCTTGTGCGGGCCCCCGTCAATTCCTTTGAGTTTCAGTCTTGCGACCGTACTCCCCAGGCGGAGTGCTTAATGCGTTAGCTGCAGCACTGAGGGGCGGAAACCCCCCAACACTTAGCACTCATCGTTTACGGCGTGGACTACCAGGGTATCTAATCCTGTTTGCTCCCCACGCTTTCGCGCCTCAGTGTCAGTTACAGACCAGATAGTCGCCTTCGCCACTGGTGTTCCTCCAAATCTCTACGCATTTCACCGCTACACTTGGAATTCCACTATCCTCTTCTGCACTCAAGTTCCCCAGTTTCCAATGACCCTCCCCGGTTGAGCCGGGGGCTTTCACATCAGACTTAAGGAACCACCTGCGCGCGCTTTACGCCCAATAATTCCGGACAACGCTTGCCACCTACGTATTACCGCGGCTGCTGGCACGTAGTTAGCCGTGGCTTTCTAACAAGGTACCGTCAAGGTAGCGCCAGTTACTACGCTACTTGTTCTTCCCTTGCAACAGAGTTTTACGAACCGAAATCCTTCTTCACTCACGCGGCGTTGCTCCATCAGACTTTCGTCCATTGTGGAAGATTCCCTACTGCTGCCTCCCGTAGGAGTCTGGGCCGTGTCTCAGTCCCAGTGTGGCCGATCACCCTCTCAGGTCGGCTACGCATCGTTGCCTTGGTGAGCCGTTACCTCACCAACTAGCTAATGCGCCGCGGGTCCATCCTATAGTGATAGCCGAAACCATCTTTCAACTTCAAAACATGTGTTTCGAAGTATTATCCGGTATTAGCTCCGGTTTCCCGAAGTTATCCCAGTCTATAGGGTAGGTTACCCACGTGTTACTCACCCGTCCGCCGCTAAATCAGAGAGAAGCAAGCTTCTCTAATCATTCGCTCGACTTGCATGTATTAGGCACGCCGCCAGCGTTCGTCCTGAGCCAGGATCAAACTCTCCATAATAGTTAGTTTGAAAGCTCATTTGCTTTGCTAGCGATCCAACTAATTAAAGTTGAAATCTATTGTTTGTTTCATTTAAGAAACTTGTTTTTCATTAACGTTGCTTGTTCAGTTTTCAAGGTTCATGTTGTTGTCGTTTGTGACAACTTTTATATCTTATCATTTTTAAAATGTTATGTCAACACTTTATTTTAAATGATTTTTTCGAAATTGTTTGTCGTTCTTAACGACTCTTATAATATTACCTCATTCATTTCTGAATGTCAACAGCTTTTTTAAAACTGGAGCGGGTGATCGGAATCGAACCGACAACATCAGCTTGGAAGGCTGAGGTTTTACCACTAAACTACACCCGCATATTAAATTACTATGGTGCGGCCGAGAGGACTTGAACCTCCACGGGGTTGCCCCCACTAGGCCCTCAACCTAGCGCGTATGCCATTCCGCCACGACCGCTTCATCCGACTTTTCTCATTATATACAACTTTGAGATTTTTTGTCAATATGAAACTGGTGAGCCATGAAGGATTCGAACCTTCGACCCTCTGATTAAAAGTCAGATGCTCTACCAACTGAGCTAATGGCTCTTGAAAATGGCTGGGGAACCTGGATTCGAACCAGGGCATGACGGAATCAAAATCCGTTGCCTTACCGCTTGGCTATACCCCAATAATGGCGGTCCCGACCGGGATCGAACCGGCGATCTCCTGCGTGACAGGCAGGCATGTTAACCGCTACACCACGGGACCATAAGTAAACACTATAAAATTAAGTGGTGACCCGTACGGGATTCGAACCCGTGTTACCGCCGTGAAAGGGCGGTGTCTTAACCACTTGACCAACGGGCCAATGAATGGCTCCGAAGGCAGGACTCGAACCTGCGACCTGCCGGTTAACAGCCGGATGCTCTACCAACTGAGCTACTTCGGAATAATCTCTTCATTTTGTCGACGTCATCTTGTCGACTTTTATTATTATAGGTGCCGACCTATCAATCGTCAACACTTTTTAGTGATTTTTTTCGAAGAAAAAATCCCTTCCTATATAATAGCATTTTCACTTTTATTGCGATAAGAGGTATTTTCCCCAAAAACACTTATATCAAACCTCTTACATGAAATTAAATTTCACTTTCTACAAATCGAATTTTCCCCTTACAAATACTACAACAGTATTTCCGGACATCCATTTTTCGTTTACGCTTATAGCTTTGCCCACAATTTTCACAACGGTAATAATGAATTACGCCTTTTTTCTTTACCTTAACAGGCACTTCAATACGCGAACAGAATCTCGGCGCACCTACTCGCTTCAATAGGTTCCTAAAGTCTGCATCACGATGTTGATAACCCATCCCTAAAATATGTAGGTGATAATGGCACAACTCATGCAATATGATTCCCCTTAACTCTTCTATCCCAAAATGATTGTATAACTTTTTATTTAATTCGATATTGTGACTGCTTAATAAATAACGCCCACCTGTCGACTTCAACCTACTATTAAAATATGCTTTATGTACAAAAGGACGATTAAAATATTGAAGTGATAATTGTTCAACTAATTGCTGTGCTTGTTCATCTGTCATTTCTTTCACTCCGTTTTTACAAAATAAAAAAGCACACGAACGAATCCATGTACTTTTTATTATAATAAATTTCACTTTGTTTTACACGCTAGGTTGTGCTACTGGCGGTAACATCGTTAAGGAGATACGTCCTTTATTCGCTTCTACCTTTTCTACCCAAACTGTTACGATATCACCTAAGGCCACGACGTCTAATGGATGCTTGACGCGAGCTTTTTGCAATTTTGAAATATGCACTAGCCCGTCTTGCTTGACGCCAATATCAACGAACGCCCCAAAGTCTACTACGTTACGAACCGTTCCTTGTAGTTCCATACCTACTTGTAAGTCTTCCATTTTTAAAACATCCGTTTTTAATAACGGCTGAGGAAAGGCATCACGTGGATCTCGGGATGGTTTCATTAATGTATCCACAATATCTTTTAACGTCACTTCACCTACATTAAGTGTCGTACTTAATTCCGCTAAACTTAGCTGACCAATTGCTTGTTCTGCCTTTGGTGTGCCCACATCTTTTTTCACTAATCCAGCCGCTTCTAAAATAGCTTCAGCTAATTTATAGCTTTCTGGGTGAATACCTGTTGCATCTAGTGGATTTTTCGCCTCTGGAATACGTAAGAAACCGATTGCCTGCTCGTATGTTTTTGCGCCTAATCTCGGGATTTTTTTCAGTTGAGCGCGTGATGTGAATGGACCATTTTCACCGCGCATCGTTACGATGTTTTCTGCAACTGTTTTTGATAAGCCCGATACATATTGCAGTAGTGATGCGGATGCGGTGTTCACATTGACTCCTACTTGGTTAACCGCTGTTTCAACGATAAATGTTAGTGAGTCTGCTAATTGCTTTTGTGATACGTCATGCTGATATTGGCCAACACCGACTGCTTTTGGTTCGATTTTCACTAATTCTGATAGCGGATCTTGCAAGCGACGGGCAATAGACACCGCGCTACGCTGCTCTACTTGTAAATCAGGGAATTCCGCACGTGCGACATCGGATGCAGAGTAAACAGATGCACCAGCTTCGTTTACAATTACGTACGCAGCCTCACCCTCTACTTCTTTTAAAATTTCTGCAATAAATTGCTCCGTCTCACGTGAAGCCGTACCGTTACCAATGGCGATGATGCTTATTGGATATTTCTTTAATAACGATTTAATCGTTTCCTTCGATTTTGTTGTATCCGATGTTGTATGCGGGTAAATAACCCCGATTTCAATCATCTTCCCTGTTTCATCAACAACTGCTAATTTACAGCCCGTACGATAAGCTGGGTCTACCCCAAGTACGACTTTCCCGCGCATTGGCGGCTGTAATAATAAATTACGTAAGTTTTCTGAGAAAATATGAATCGCTTGCGCTTCCCCTTTTGTCGTTAACTCTGATCGTAATTCATTTTCAATGGATGGCTTGATTAAGCGTTTGTAACTATCCGCAATGGCCAATTTCACCTGTTCAACAGAAGGTCCAACAAAATTTCTTGGAATAAAATGCAGTTCCATTTGCGAAACTGCTTTATCCACTGGCACATCAATTGCAGCACGTAAAATATCTTCCTTTTCACCACGATTTACAGCTAGCGTGCGGTGTGGTGCCATACGTGAAACCGGTTCTTCATACTCGTAATACATTTCGAATACTTGCTTTTCGTCTTTTTCTGCATT
Organism: Solibacillus sp. FSL H8-0523; assembly: GCF_038051985.1. Lineage (NCBI taxonomy): Bacteria > Bacillati > Bacillota > Bacilli > Caryophanales > Caryophanaceae > Solibacillus > Solibacillus sp. FSL H8-0523. The sequence goes on from NZ_CP150291.1 coordinate 3,840,084, forward strand.
TTTTACAGATGTTACGAGCTTCCCTTCACGCCAAGAAAGCTTACGCAATTTCTCACGTACTGCTGCATCATCTGCAAAGTGCTCTGCTATAATATCACGTGCACCCGCTAAAGCCTCTTCAACAGTTGATACACCTTGTTCTTCATTTACATAACTAGCAGCTAACAATTCGACTGACTGCTTGCTAAATTTTAAAATGTGATCAGCTAACGGTTGTAACCCGCGTTCTTTGGCAATCGTTGCTTTCGTACGGCGCTTTTGCTTATACGGACGATATAAATCCTCTACTCGTTGTAGTACGGTTGCCGCTTGAATTGCTTGCTGTAACTCTTCTGTTAGTTTGCCCTGCTCGTCGATTAAGCGGATGACTTCTTCTTTTCTCGTTTCTAATTGTTGTATGTAGTGATAGCGATCTTCAATTGCTTTGATTTGTACTTCGTCTAGAGAACCAGTCGCTTCCTTACGGTAACGGGCAATAAACGGCACTGTATTTCCTTCTTCTAGTAATTCAATAACCGTTTGCGCCTGTTTTGCTTGTACATTTGTCTCTTGGGCAATCATTTGTAGCATTTTCTTTTGTTCCATTGTGCCACTCCTTTTGCGTTTGAACTTCTTTTAGTGTACCACTAACATTTCCTCGTTACTCTTACAAACTCGTATTTTTGCGTACAAAAAAAGAGCCCACTTCTAGTAGACTCCAAACTATTAAAGTGAAACGCCGCCACTCGATACGATAGTATCTTGTAATTTTTTTATCGCCTTACGCTGAATGCGTGAAACATGCATTTGCGAGATACCGAGTCGTTCGCCCGCTTCTTTTTGACTTAGCTGCTCTAAATAGGTTAATTGAATAATTTGATGCTCTCGTTCAGTTAATACATTCATTGCATCTGCTACAATCATACGACGGTTCGTTACCTCAAAACCGACATCCTCTTTACCAACGACATCAAATAACGTGACCGTGCTACCATCTGAATCAGATTCGATGGAATGATCCATCGATAACGCTTGGTAACTACGCCCCATCTCCATGGCCTCTAATACTTCTTCGTCTTGTACCTCTAAAAAATTTGCAATTTCACTAATGGATGGTGAGCGTTGCAATTCAGTTGTTAATGCCTCTACTGCCGATTTAATACGTGGACCTAATTCCTTAATACGTCTTGGAACATGAACATCCCATGTTTTATCACGTAAAAAGCGTTTAATTTCCCCGACAATCGTTGGCACAGCAAATGCTTCAAAACTCCTGCCAAATGAGGGGTCAAATCGACGAATTGCACCTAATAAGCCTAGCATACCTACTTGTACAATATCATCATAATACGATTTACCATGAGAATATTTACGAGCAATCGATTCGACTAATTGTTGATAGTGAATGACTAAATTCGTTTGCGCTTCTTCACTCGCATGCCCTTGATAGTCAGCAATCCAATCTAGTACTTCTTCTTTTGATGAATTTCTAGGTAGTGATTCTTTCGACATTCCCCTTCACCTGCTCTCTCGAGACATACTTTGTCATGAAAACAGTTACGCCTCCTTCATTATTTAACTTCACTTCATCCATTAAAGTTTCCATTAAATAAATCCCTAATCCACCTTCACGTAAAAGTGCTACATTTTCATTTTCATGGTAAGGACCGATTTTCGATTTTACTTCTTCAAAGTTAAAGCTAACACCGTAATCCGCCACCATGATTTCGATTTTATCATCGAAAAGCGCACAGCCAATAACAACCTCTCCGCTATCGTCTTCCTTGTAAGCATGATGAACAACATTTGTTACTGCTTCACTTGTGGCAATTTTCAAATCTTCTATTTCATCGTAAGTGAATCCAACACGTACAGCTAATCCCGAAATTGTTAAACGAATGACACTAACATACTGCGGCTTAGCCGGCACTCGAATTTCGATATAATCAAATGCTCTCATCATTTCAACTCCAATTCCTCGTTGGTTTCAATACTCATTAATTCACTTAATCCTGTAATTTCGAATAATCTTACTAAACGATTCGATAAATTCACTAATTTTAGTGATGCATTTTCTCGTATTACTTTTTTATAAAACGCTACAAAAATCCCTAAGCCTGTACTATCCATGTAATTTACCTTTGATAGATCAAGTTCAATTTCACGCCCTTCTACAATGTGTACTGTTTCTAACTCTTCACGCAAAATAGGGGCTGTAAATGTATCAATTTCACCCTCAATATAACCTCTTAGAACACTACCATCTTCTCTAAATTGAACATTAACATTCATTTCCAGACACCTCCGTATACTAAACTATATTAAGTTTCCCTTTATTGCTTGTACCTAAACACTTTTAAACTATTTTTTGAAAATAACTACAGTAAAGTCGTCTTCCAAATCAAAGTCTGGCATTGCCTTCAAATAGGTATACATTCTTTCACACATTTCTTGCGCTGTTAGATGGCTATAGCTTAATGCGAGATCTTTTATAACATCCCGTGGATCGAGATCCCCTTGCTTACGAAAATCCGTTACACCGTCCGTAATCATTAAAATAAAATCATTATCTTCTAGTTCAATTTCATGCTGTGGGTATTTAACTTCAGGCATTACGCCTAACAATAGCCCTTTCGATTCCAAGTCATAGAATGTTTGCTCACGTGCCTTGTAATAAATAGCCGGTTCGTGCCCGGCAGAGCCGTACGTAAACAAATTATCTTCCATATCGTACGTTCCGTAAAACATCGATACAAACATGCTATCATCTACACTTTTTTCAATGATGCGATTTAACACTTCTAAAATATAAGATGGATCATTTGTTGCATACTCTAATGTATCAAGCCCATATTTCACCATCGACATGCAAAGTGCAGCGGGAACACCCTTGCCAACAACATCGGTAACCGCTACACTAACATAGTTTTCATCATCGCTTAAAAAATGTACGTAGTCTCCATTCATTTTGCGAATAGGAATCGATACCATCCCTACATCGATTGCATTTATTTTTGGAATTGTTGTACGAAGAATCATGTCTTGAATTTTCGTTGCAACATTCATTTCAACCCGTAACTCTTCTTGCTGCTCTAACAGACTTTCATGCTCTTTAAGCGTTAGCCCGAAATGCACCATAATTTCGATTAGGAAATCGTAGCTGTTTGAAACCTCTCTCGATAAATTCGGATAAATCTGCTCAAGTGCATGCTTATGAATATTAATTACTTCCTCAGGTGTAACTTTCTTCTGAATAAGTTGTCGAATAAAGTTTTGCCCAATATACAAATTTCGTTCTGTTTGATTTGCTAAGTAGTCTGCTAATATTTTATGATATTGGATTTGTAATTCTTTCAAGTATAATCACTTCCTACTGCACCCATTTTTCAATCACAACCAACGTGCCTTCCCCTATAGATGATTGAATATCCATCTTATCCATCAACCGTTTGACACCAGGAAGTCCCGCGCCTAAGCCGCCAGACGTAGAATAACCGTCTTCCATCACCTTTTTTAAATTATTAATGCCTGGCCCTTTGTCAGCCGCAATAATGCGTATACCTACTTTACTTCCATCTCGAATACGTTCTAGTACAATTTCACCCGCGCGTGCATATAAATATATGTTTCGAGCTAATTCGCTAATTGCCGTCGTAATTCGAGCTTGGTCTACCGCACCAAAACCTATCGCTTTCGCTTCGTCCCTACCTAATTGGCGTGCAGCTACAATATCCCATTCAGTTATAATTTCTACGGTAGATCTGATTTCCATCATAGCGCCTCCAAATCTTTTAAAATCATTCACTTGAATAGTTTATTTTTTCTGAATTGTACATCAATTATAGCAAAATACGATGTTTTTTTGTTAATTCTACGAAAATAAAATAAATTAACATTAATATACAATTTATAGACTTTATTCTAATTCATCCTAAACTTTTTTACACTAGATAAGACTCACTTCTTGATCAGTTTCTCCTTAGCCATTGAATAAACTACGCCAACACATCTAATGTTTAACGAATTTTTACTTTTTAGCTATAAAAAAGCACCGAAACCAGATGTCTCGATGCTTTTTTTATGTATTAAAATTTTACAAGTCCTAAACTAATACCAAGTGCAATATCCACCTCATGCATTAATTTGGCATCAAGCTGTGTAATCCGATCTGTTAATCGAGATTTATCAATAGTACGCAATTGTTCAAGCAAAATTACTGAATCACGTTCAAACCCATACTTTTTCGCATCGATTTCAACATGTGTAGGCAATTTTGCTTTTTGAATTTGCGCAGTAATTGCAGCAATAATAACTGTTGGGCTAAAACGATTACCTATATCATTTTGAATAATAAGAACAGGTCTTGTACCACCCTGTTCAGACCCAATAACTGGTGATAAATCGGCAAAAAAAACGTCTCCACGTTTTACAATCAAATTGTCATCCCCCGCTTACGAGACGCTCCACCATATGTTCTGCCTCATACTCTGCATGTAAGCACTCACTGCAAATTGTCAGATTAATTTGCGACATTTCCACATAGCCCTTCATTAAAGCTTCCCGTATTTGATTTGGTTGCATATGCTTTGTATATTCTTTAGTAGCTAAATACGTGATTACTTCGTTCCCATCCGTATTCCTACCAAATGTTCTTTCAAATTGTGCAATTAACTCATTTGGAATATTAATTACTACTTCTTCTACTTCTACAATTTCTTTTGCGTACAAAACAAGCACCTCCACCGTCCATACCATTTCTAATTCATTCTAACATTGAATGTTCGCAAAGAAAAGACAAGAAAACAAAAAAACTGACAATTCTCGCGACGGAAACAGAATATTACGTGGAGGTACTTATTATAATCTACATTTCACATAAATCACATCTTATTTATATACTCTTGGAACTCGAGCCGTAATGACACAAGGTACTTCATAATTAATTGTTTCTAACTTGTTGGCCCAATCATCCATTGTAATTTCCTGTTGGCCTTGCTTACCAATCAATACAACAGGCTCTCCCACATTATATGCTTTCGGAAGTAAAATCATACTTTGATCCATACAAATTCGACCAATAATTTTCGCACGCTCGCCACCTACAAGTACCTCTTGCCCGCTTAACTTACGAATCATCCCATCTGCGTAGCCAATAGGAATTGTTCCAATGTATACGTCTTCGTTTGCGGTAAACAGAGCACCATAACCAACTGATTGTCCCGCCTCTAGTTTCTTTACGTGTACAAGCTCTGTTTGTAACGAAAAGGCTGGTTGAATCGGAAATGGTAAAATTTCGCCGACATATGAAGAAGGAGTTAACCCATACATCGAAATCCCAAATCGTACGGCATCATACTGTAAGGATGTGTCTTTTACTAATGCCGTTGCGGTATTTGCCACATGAACAAGTCTAGGCTTTGTAGGTAACGCCCCTAAAAGCTCCTTAAATAGGTATACTTGGTTGTCAAAGTACAACGTATCTTCTTCATCTGCTGTTGCGAAATGTGTGAAAATACCGTCAAGAATAAACTGTGATGTGGCTGCAATGGCTTCGTATAGTGCTTGTAACTCTTCTTTTGTTGTCACACCAATGCGCCCCATGCCGGAATCAATTTTAATATGCACCTTTACGGATTGCGGAAGTGGTGAATACGCATTCGCATGGTTGATCCAATCTGCAGAAAAAACAGTCAGGGTAATATTTTCTTTGGAAGCGTATGGAATAAAGTTTAGTGGTGTTGCTCCTAATATTAAAATATCGATATCGGGAAAGTTAGTTCTCATATGTACAGCTTCATCAGGTGTTGCAACGGCAAGCATTGTTGCTCCTGCTCGAATTGCTGCTTTTGCTACTTCAATATCACCATGGCCATATGCATTGGCCTTCACTACAGCAATGATTTGTACGTCTGGTTGCAGATGTTTGCGCAGTGAGCTAATGTTAGATGCAATTGCTTGTAAATCAATTACTGCTTTTGTAGGTCGATAATTCGTTTGAATACACATTTTTATTTTTACCCTCTTTTTGTAAGTTTAAACATAAGTTACAAATTACTTCATACTGCCCTCTTGGACACTTGCTGCTACTTCTAATAATTCTTCTCTTGTAAGCTCTGTCGATGCAATGAAAAACGACATACCATCTTTATCCCACTGAATTGAATTTTCTGTAATGGCACCGATAGTATACCCTAAATCAGCTGGATCTCCAGAAGAAAATACAGGTAATACACTTTCATTATAACGTATTGGCTGTTGCATCAATGTAAACGGCTTCTCTCCATCAAACGTTAAAATGACGCGCGAGTTCCCTTCTTCCTTTACTTCTAGTTCTTCCGTTAATTTCGTATGCGCCCAGTCCATTGTTGGATAGTGTACTCGAAACTCGGTGTTAACTATATCGGCACTTGCCGCCTTTTTTTCTTCATTTTCTGAAAATTTTTCTACAGCATATTCCTCTGCCTTATGTTGTACACCTAATTTAATATCCTTAAAAAGAATTACCACTTGCTCTTGTAACGCTTCATCCAGCACCGTTACCTTTGTTGGTAGCATTGTTTTTTTGTTAATAGCAATTTGTTGAACCGGAAGTGCAGTACGGTCCACATTACGCGTTGCAAGTTCAAACACAAAATTTTCTTCATCTTCGGTCATCACAGCATTTTTATCTGCAAGTAAGTCTTCCGCTAATGTACCAATCAAGTAGCCCTGGCTATTTTGCTTTGGCCATTCACTTTGAAACTTATGTGTTTTTCGTAGTGCTGGTGTCACCACAAAAACCCCTTCTTCATTTCGAACGATTAACTGTTGCTCTGTTTCTCCTTGTGGATTCACTGATACCCGGTAATAATCCGGCTTCGTATGCCACACGTTTACATCATAAGCTCTTGGTTCACCACCTGTACGTACTTCCATCGACGCTGTTAGTTCATAACCTTTTGTGTCGCTCCACTTTTTATTCACATCTTCAATGACTTCTTCCTGTGTTGCTTTGCCACACGCTGCTAACAATAGACAACATGCGACAAGTACGAGCAATCGAATTTTCAACGCTCCACCCTTTCTTTTCATCTGATTTCGATAACCTAACATATGAAAAGAACAGGCCATGTATGTATTACTGCATTAAGATTACTTGCGCTGCTGCCGTTGTTTTCGTATGCGTAATCGAAATAAAACCATTTACAAGTTCGCCGTCAAAATAGAGTACAGGCTTTCCAATCTCATCTTTTAAAATTTCAATTTGCTGGAGTTCGCAATCTTTTCCGATACCTGTTCCATTTGCTTTTGAATAGGCTTCCTTTGCTGCAAATCGGCCTGCTAAAAATTCTACTTTACGCGCATGTGAGAGCGTTTCAAAAATCTGCTGCTCTTTTTCGGTTAAAATACGCTCGATAAATCGCTTTGAGCGCAGCATCATTTTTTCAATACGCTCTAACTCTACTAAATCCAATCCGATTCCTTTAATCATATGAAGGCTCTCCCTTTCTTTTGCACATTATTCCAATGTATAATAAGTGTAATTCTTTTTTAGGACGTAATCGAGGTGGAATATGTTTATTCGCAGAGAAAATTTTAAACAATACATTACGCTATATCCTGTAGTGTCGTCAATTATGGCTATTAACTTTATTGTTTTTTTACTGACGTTAATCCCTGGTTTCGGTACATGGCTTTTATATACGGGTGCGAGCGTAAATGGGTTGATCGCTGAAGGCGAATGGTGGCGCGTCGTTACCTCTATGTTTTTACATGCAGGCTTTACACATGTCCTTTTTAATATGTTCTCGTTATTTTTATTTGGACCTGAGCTTGAAAAAATTGCAGGTAAAATGCGCTTTTTAACGATTTACTTTTTAACGGGCATTTTTGGTGTTGCTGCGACGTATTTAACGCAAGACGCAGGCTATGCAAGCGTTGGTGCAAGTGGTGCTTTATACGGGATATTCGGTGCATTCGCTGCACTTGTTTACTACACGAGACATTTATTCCCGCAGCTCAAGCAAATTATCTTACCGCTAATCGTAGTTAGTGTCTTTATGACATTTATTACTCCAAACATTAATATTGCTGCACATTTAGGTGGGCTCATTGCTGGTTTCGTTTTAGGTATTGTCTACTTCAATCCAAAAAACATGCTACGTTGGCGCAAAAAAAATATCACACGTGTAAAATAGTAAAAACGACCGCTCTCTTGCTTAATGAGAGCGGTCGTTTTTATTGTTCATACCAACCTAAAATTCGTTCTACTTCTTGTTGTTCAACATGACGCACACTTGCTGATGCCCCGGTCATACCTGACATCACAATGATTTTCGCTGTTCCAATTTCACGGCGTTTTTGGAAATAGGTTTGACGGCCTTGTGTAACTTGAATACGCTTTTTCATCGCAAAAAATGTTACACGGCTAATCATGCGTGATTGTATCATAATTTGGTGATCAAATAATGTGTAGCCTGTTGTTTTAAACTGCCATTTGCCTAACAAAAGAATTGGTACAACAAGTAGCAGTGACAATAGTCCGTACGGATAAAAGAAGTACGAAACAAGTCCAATCAGCGGGACAAGCCATACAAAATCAATACGATAGAAAAATGGCTGCGCTTTTTTCGGTGGTACGACTTGAGGCATTAACGTAAAATCGTAATCTGGAAATAGCGCACTTAGTGGGGCAAGTGCCTCTTTTTTCGCGATGAGTGGGAATAAAATAATTTTTTTATCCGCTTCCCCACTAAAACCGCCCCCCGCACTTTCCACTGCAACTGAAGCAAGCCCTAGTAGCTGTTGGAATGGATTTTCTACAATTTTAATCGCCTGTACACGGTTTAACGGAATGGTTACACGCTTTTTTTCAATGAGGCCACGTGTAATAATTAAACGTTCCTGCTCTTTTGAGACAGTGAAATTATAATAATTTAAGAATGTTAATCCAACAGAAATCACCCACGTTAGTAAGAGTCCTAACGCAATTAAAATGGCCACTACAACAAAACTATACTTCATTAAAAAAGCGAGCTCATCATAAATGGAATCGAACGGAATAAACTCTGCAAACTGCGAAACAACCGCAAACACCCCTGCAAGTACCACACCGATTCCACTTGAAGTTGTCGCTAGTAAAAGTAGCTCAGGAACTTTCATTTTATGAATAAATGTCGAGGGTGGTGTTTCTTCTATAGATTGTTGCTCGGACTCTTCGATTGGTTGTTGTTTTTGCTTTGCACGCTTCATACGCTGCTCAACTTCGTCAGCTGCCACACGTGTTACCGCTGTTAGTTCTGCTTCCGGCTTTCCGTTCTTACTTCCAGCCGTTTCTACCTGTACTTCTACTAACTTAAAGATACGATGAAAAATACCCTCTTTGTAATTTAAATTTTGAATACGGTCAAACGGAATATAACGTTTCTTTTTCACAAATAACCCATACTCGACACGCAGTTCGCTCTCTTCAAACCAGTAAACAAACGTCCACCATTTAATTAGTCCACTAAATATCGTCCAAAGTAAAATAACAACTAAAAATAACAGTGGCACCATTTCACCAAAAAAATCCTCGCTGCGATAATCTAAATTAATGTTCCCACCATTCGCCACTAGGATAATGACAATCGGAATAAGTAAGTCTTTTAATGCTTTGACAACGTGTATAATCGCCGCAATGGGATGAAGTTTAAATTTCTCATTAGACATCATCTTCCGCCACCCTTGCTAATTCGGAAATTTTCATTCGTAATAAATCTGCGTCTTCAATTTCCAACATCGGTATTGTATGCGTCGTTGCTGCTGATGAAATCGAGATATTCGCTAAATTATATTTTTTTAAAATCGGTCCTTGTTCTGTATCAACATGCTGTACGCGCACCATAGGGATCAATGTACGCGTTACTACGAATAACCCACTTTGAATTTCTATTTCCTGCTCACGTACTTCATAACGCCAAATTTTCCAGCGAATGCTTGGAAAAAGAATAATGGAACAAATAATTGATAAAATGACGACGGTAATCATCGTCCATTGAATCCAAATTGGCCAATCAAACTTCATTGTTAAAAATACGGCTCCTGCTGCTACTAAAGCCAAAAATATCGTCTGGAAAAAGCCGTACAAACGCCAAACAGTTATTGCTTTTTTTGGTAATTGATATTGTGGTTGTGCTCTCATCGTTTTACACCTCGTTTTCTCTAGTTTATTCTACGGACGAAGACGCATAATTGTTTCGTTTTTATCATACTATATCTAATTTACACTTACCGAAACTTTACCAATACTTTATTTTTATGCTCATCACCATAATATGGGATTGATTTTTCACTTTGATGAATTGTTGTGCAGATTCAATTAGAACATTTTCAAATCATTCAAAAGAGGCACATCCGAATTAGTTGAAGCCTCGCCCTCAGAAAAGCGTCCCCGTATTGGTGATGAGCCATTTTTATGTAAAAAAACACACCAGCGAAAATTCGCTGATGTGTTAAAGTTTTAAAATTAGTCTTCGCGACGTTGACGAGGACGACGATCACGAGACGCTGAAGGTGAACCTTCACGACGTCCGCCAGCGCTAGCGCCTTCACGACGGCCAGTATCACGGCGTTCGCCACCGCGACCACCTGCTGATTGACCACCTTCACGACGACGATCTCCGCCACCACGATTACGGTCTCCGCCACGGCCTCCGCCGCCACCACGGTTACGATCATTACCACCACGGCCACGGCCACCGCCGCCTCCGCCACCAGAACGACGCATTGGTAATGGACGCTCTTCAGATAATGATACTGGTGTAGCATCAGGCTCTTTTGTAACTGATTTAAGTGCTGCTGCAACTAAATCAAGTGCTTCATGTTTTTCTAATAATTGAGCAGCTAATTCACGATAGTTGCCTAAATCATTGTTTTGTACTAATCCCGCTAATGTTTGCACAGCATCTTCTTGTAAGCCTACTAAAGCTTCTTCAGATGTTGGTGGACGTAGAGGAGTCATACGTTTTTTCGTAGTTTCTTCTACGATACGTAAGTAACCCATTTCACGAGGTGTTACGAATGTTACTGCAACACCCGATTTACCTGCACGGCCTGTACGACCGATACGGTGAACGTAAGATTCTGGATCTTGTGGGATATCGAAGTTGTAAACGTGTGTTACACCTGAAATATCTAATCCACGAGCAGCTACGTCTGTTGCGATTAAGATGTCAATTTTACCTTCTTTAAATTGACGTAAAACAGAAATACGTTTCGCTTGAGAAAGGTCTCCGTGAATACCTTCTGCTAAGAAACCACGTAAGCCTAATGCTTGAGATAACTCATCAACACGACGTTTTGTACGGCCGAAGATGATTGCTAATTCTGGCTTTTGAGAATCTAATAAACGAGATAACGCATCGAATTTTTCACGATCTGTTGCTTTTACGAAGAATTGCTCAATGTTTTCCATTGTTAATTCTTTCGCTTGAATTTTTACGATTTCAGGATTTTTCATGAATGTTTCTGCAATTTTACGGATTGCTGAAGGCATTGTCGCTGAGAATAGTAAAGTTTGGCGATCAGATGGTACTGATTCTAAAATTGCGTTGATGTCGTCGATGAAGCCCATGTTTAACATTTCATCTGCTTCGTCTAATACTAACGTTTGAACTTCGTCTAATTTTAATGTACGACGGTTGATGTGATCTTGAATACGTCCTGGTGTACCAACAATAATTTGTGGGTTGTTTTTAAGAGCACGGATTTGACGTCCGATTTCTTGACCACCATAAACAGATAATAATTTCACACGTTTGTCATAACCTAATTTATAAAGTTCTTCTGATACTTGGATTGCTAATTCACGAGTTGGTGCAATTACTAAAGCTTGGATGTTTGGATTTTTAGGGTCGATTTTCTCGATTAATGGAATACCAAACGCTGCTGTCTTACCTGTACCAGTTTGCGCTTGACCTAATACGTCACGACCAGCCATTGCAAACGTAACTGTACCTTCTTGGATTGGTGTTGCTTCTTCAAATCCCATACGTTTAATTGAACGTAATGTAGACTCACTAATATTTAATTCTGAAAAATTTGTCAAACTCTTCAATCTCCTTTTTACTTATAAGTTGACAAATGGTTACATTTTCAGATGAAATGGCGGCAAATTTTCGAGCCATTATAAATGGAACGTTTCCGTTACTAAAAAATTATCTCTACAACGTAGAGTCTCTTATATGAAAGGAAAGCCCGGTCATTGCCGAGCGGTTCGATTCTACAGTTTCTTATATTGTTAGGCATATTTAAAAAATAGAATAAAACCGTTATCAAAAAAAAGCACTCTTCACCTAAATAGCTTGAAGAGTCTTTGCACAAAATGTATCCATTGCTCTACATAGTCTAACACGGGATTGATTGGTATGCAACGATTATGCTTACATGCTTGTTGAGTTATTAGATTTCCTTTAAGAAAATGAACACTTCTTGGAACCATTTTTCACAGTCGTCACTATAGCAAATATGATGTTTGCCATGCTTTGAGACGTATACTCTTTTGTCTGTCGATTGCAGTAAATTTTCTAAATAAGCTGCCGTTGAAAACGGGACAATCCCATCGAGCCTTCCTTGTACGATGAATGTCGGGCATGTGATATTTTTCATATAAGGTGCTGTTTTTTGCACAACACGTGTAAATTCTTTTGTCGCAGAAAGTGGAACATGTTTAAACTTAAATTTATAGCGTGCAAATAATTCGTTATCGGCTAATTCATGGCGCATAAAGTCCTCTGCCATGACGCGAATATCTTTTAAAAGCTGTGGGGGGCTCACATATTTTGCTGCCGCGCTCAGGAGAACGAGCTTTTTCACCCGATAACGAATTGCTAAATACATCGCAATCACACCCCCCATTGAAAAACCTACTACGATGACCTCATCTACTTTTTTCTTCAAATTACGATAAGCAATCTCCGCTTCCATCATCCAGTGCTCGGCCTTATAGCCTTTCATTGCTAGCTCTTCTGCTGCCCCGTGCCCAGAAAATGTGGGGATACTTAGCGTCCAATCTGTACGTGCTTTTATAAAATCTGCAAGGGGCTGCACTTCATAAGGGCCTCCTGAAAATCCATGTAAAAATAGTACACCTGTTGACATGATTCCACCTAAACTCTCGTTTTTATTAGTCACTTTATGTATTTTATTGTATCTTTTTTTACAAAAGAATCCCACAAAAAAGGCGACGGGATTAGCATCATACTAATCCCATCGCCGTCTTTTTATTCAGAAACACTTTCAATAATCGTTTCAAGCTTCATGCCACGCGACCCTTTTACTAGGATTAGCGTATCGTTCGTTGCATACTGCTTAATTGTGTTGATAATCGGCGCATAGTCTGTTTCTGCATGCAGAATGTGCCCATGTGCAAACTGTGGCTGTAATTTGTCATATAACCATTTCATACGCGTGCCATATAGACAAACATAATTTACTTTTTTAACATCGATATGCGTGGCAATTTCTTCGTGCATTTGCTGTTCGTCATCACCAAGTTCCAGCATATCGCCAAGCACAAGCCATTTATCCGCGCGAATCGTTGACTGATTCACAAATTGAATCGCGGCATGCATGCTTGTTGGGGCAGCATTGTAGGCATCGTTAATAAATAATAAATCCCCTATTGGAATGAGCTGCATACGCATATCTGTTAGCACAACTTGCTTTAATGCCGCGCGAATTTGTTCGTCTGTTAAACCAAGCGCTTTACTTACGAGCATCGTGTTTAACGTATTTTTTACTTGGTGCTCCCCTAGTACTGAAATGAAGAAGTCCCCAGTGATCGCACCTTCTACATGGAAGCTACTACCATCAGCTGTTGCCTCTATATTTGATGCTACTAAATCAAGACCTACTGTAAAACCAACTGATTGCGTTTTTAAATTTGCTTCTTTCGCGACAAGATTTTGTAGTAACGGCTCATCCCCATCAAAGAATAAAACACCTGTTTCATCTAAGCCTTTAATGATTTCAAACTTTGCTTGTGCGATGCCTTCACGTGAACCTAAATCTTGCATATGCGCTTCACCGATATTCGTTATAAGCGCATAATGTGGGCGTGCGAGCTTCGTTAAAAACTCAATTTCACCAAATCCGCTCATACCCATTTCTAATACTGAAATTTCTGTATCCTCATCGAGCTGTAAAATCGTAATCGGTAAGCCTAGCTGATTGTTAAAATTACCGATTGTTTTTTGTACTTTATAATACGGTGCCAGTGCGCCCGCTAAAATATCTTTTGACGATGTTTTACCGTTTGAACCAGTAATTCCGATAAATGTCGCCTTGTGTTCATTACGGTATGCTTTTGCCATTTCTTGTAGCGCCATTTCAGGATCGTCTACAAAAATTAATGGGATATGCTGTGGTGGGTTTGGTTCGTCATTCATCCATAACGCCGCCGCTGCACCTTTTTCAAATGCCTGCTCAACAAAGCGGTGGCCATTTACCGCTTCACCACGAAATGGAATAAATAAATCACCTTGTTGAATGGTACGCGTATCAATTGAAACACCCGTTACGAGCGTCTCTGGAAATGCTTGATTGTCAATGTGTAGCCAGTCTGCTAGCTGTTGTAAATTCTTCTTCACGGTCTACCCCACTTAGTCTTTATTGTATTGAAGTTGTTGTTTTTCTGCGTGACGCTCTACCGCTAAGCTAATTAATTTTTTGATTAGCTCTGGATACGGCACATTCGTGTGTTGCCATAATAACGGATACATACTTACCGGTGTAAAGCCTGGTAATGTATTCACTTCGTTAATGAAAATTTCGTTGTCTGCTGTCACAAAGAAATCCGCACGTACTAAGCCGGCACCATCAATTGCTTTAAAGGCTTTTTTCGCCATTTCTACTAAATCCATATACACCGTTTCTTCTAAGGGTACAGGAATAATGAGTGCAGTTGAGCCGTCTTTATATTTTGAATCGTAATCATAAAACTCGGTCATCGGTTTAATTTCACCGGCAACTGATACTTTTGGTTCGTCGTTCCCTAAGACACCTAGCTCGATTTCACGTGCAATGATCCCTTGTTCGACAACGATTTTACGGTCATATTGTAGCGCGTAGGCAACAGCTTTCTCTAACTCTTTAGCATTACTTGCTTTACTAATCCCAACACTTGAGCCTAAGTTAGCTGGTTTAACGAACATTGGGTAGCCAAGCGTATCTTCACATTTCGCTGTATAGCCTGCTTGATTTTTTTCCCATTCACTACGAATAAAATGTACGTATGGTACTTGTGGTAAGCCAGCCATTTCAAACAACTGCTTCATCGCCACTTTATCCATACCCGCAGCTGAACCAAGTACGCCGTTTCCAACGTACGGAATATTTAATACTTCTAAAAACCCTTGCACTGTGCCATCTTCACCATTTGTACCGTGTAACAACGGGAAAATCACGTTAAACGGCGTTGTCATATGTGCTGTGATAAATTGTGTAATATTGTTATCAGCTTTTGAAGTTGATGTAAATTGTAATTGTTCGATTGATTGTGCGGCTTCTGTTAATTGAGGTCCTACACGCCATTCACCATTTAATGTAATAAAAATCGGAAAGACATCAAACTCGTTAAAATCTAACGCTTGTGTTACTGCCTTTGCAGTCGACAGCGATACCTCATGCTCGGCAGACTTGCCACCATATAATAAACCGATTCTTTTTTTCATTTCGTTGACCTCCAGTTTTCACTAGTTATTAGTGTACCATTTCCCTAATTTACGTTCGAGCCTCGTTTATACCGAACGAATCTCCACTTACTTAGGAACCTATTTTTTCGAGTTAAAAACACTCACCGCGCACCTGCTGTGAGTGTTAACTAATTTGTATTAATTCATCATAGCTTAGTTTTAAAATTTCATTTAAGTCATCCCATACTTCATCTGGGTAATCATAGTCACTAAGCGTTCGAACTTCGATTCCATAATGAGCGTTAGGCTTATCTAATTTATAGAGTGACAGTAACGCGCCTTCCTTCACATAAGGTCTATATAATCGCAATGTTGAAGGATCGATTGTTGGTGAACTATTTTTACTTTTTCTTCGCCAAAAACTTCCTGCGCCTTCTTTTTCTTTAATCATTTGATTAAACAAATTCGACACGAGTATTTCAGAATCCCCGATAAAACGATAATAAACTTTCGTCATTTTATCTGCAACGGATGAATAATACGTATAGCGGTTTTGTAGTTTACTAAAGAACGGTGTTGCCAGTGGCTCCCGCTTATGACTTAAATAAAGCAGCTCTGCTTGCTCGAGTGGCGTCAGTGCATTGACGTTCTTTTCAGATGCAAAATCCACCCAGCATAAGTCTTGCTTAAGGTCACTTTCTTTTTTCAGAAAACCAGCCATATCTTCATTCGTTACAAAATCGAATTGCGTATGCATATTAAATGAGCCATCTTCGTAGGCGTGTTTTAACAAAAGTATGTTTTTCATCGGTTCAACAGAAGTTACAAATTGTTTTAAAGTTAACCCACTATATACGACAAAATGTTCGACATCGTTCATATGTATGTAGATATGATGCATAAAATCTTCTGCTGCCCTCAGTTTTTTTGCCACGAAATACACACTCCTTTAATATGAATAATAGATTTATTATATGACTTCTTGTGCAAATTTGAAACATTTTATCCTTCGTTTCGTCCAACTTTTAAGTTAGGCTCTTGTCACAAATTTTTGAATGGTTCTTTTTACGTAAGTTCATAAAAAAAATCTACACTTAAACTAGCTCGCATATATTTGAGTAAAGTATTTTCTACAAGAATATGATACAGTAAATACAGCAAAAAAGTTTGCAATTTACCGCTTATTCTACTTTACATGATGCGAAACTTCAATCAGTGAGCGATGACTTACTGGTTCTTTTACGTGGAATCATTAGATAATAAATTCAGGCACAATTTGGGCCTTCAATTTGTTAGTATCTTTAACCCCATTCGGGTAATTAAAAAACATAAGGTGAATCAAAATGGATACAAACAATTATAATTTTACAAAGCGTTTCGATTGGACGCTTACCGTTATTTTATTTTTATTTCTCGGAGTCAGCCTACTTGCCATTGCGTCAGCACAAACATCTGGACAATACGGGGAAAATTACGTATTAAAGCAAGGGATTAACTATGTTATTTTTGCTTTTATGGCTGGTGTTGTCATGTACTTCGACCCAGACCAATACAAAAAATTAGCATGGCCTCTTTATGGGGTCGGATTGATCCTAATTATTGCAGTAGTCGCCATTCCTCCATCAACTGGGATTACGGTAGAACGAAACGGTGCACAAAGCTGGTTCAGTACGCCAATTGGGAATATTCAACCCGTAGAATTTATGAAAACCTTTTACATCTTGGCGACTGCTTTCTTAATTAGTAAGCATCATGAAAGAAATCCAAACAAAACAGTGAAGTCGGACTTTATTTTACTCGGAAAAATCGCGGCAACAATGATTGTGCCACTTGGCTTCATTATGCTACAGCCTGACTTAGGTTCGGGACTTGTTTTTATCGCGATTACGGCGGCACTTGTGATTGTAGCAGGGGTTACGTGGAAAATCATTTTACCGCTATTTGGCGGCGCGGCTCTCCTTGGTGGCTCACTCTTATGGATGGCACTGTATATGCAGGACTTCCTCGGAAAAGTATTCGGCTTCCAACCTTATCAATTCGCGCGTATTTATTCGTGGATTGACCCGCAATCTTATGCCACTTCAGATGGGTATCATTTAATTACGTCACTGAATGCCATTGGATCTGGTGAAATTTTTGGGAAAGGCTTTATGGCACGTGAAGTGTACGTAGCCGAAAACCATACGGACTTTATCTTTGCTGTAATCGGAGAAGAGTGGGGCTTTGTCGGAGCAAGTGCTGTCATTTGCTTATACTTCTTACTCATTTACCATCTAACAAAAACAACATTAATGTTAAAAGATCCGTTTTGTACATATGTTTGTGCAGGGATTATCGCAATGATTACGTTCCACGTGTTCGAAAACATTGGGATGACGATTCAACTATTACCAATCACAGGGATTCCACTTCCCTTCATAAGCTACGGTGGTAGTTCGATGATGGGGAACGCGCTTGCAATTGGTCTTGTATATAGTATGAAATTCCATTACCGCACATACATGTTCACATCAAACGATCCTGAAGATGAATAAATAAGAAAAGCGCTAAAGCGCCCTTAAAGCTCCGCGTCAGTCAAAACGCCACATCCAGGTGGCATGACCGGCGGGACCAAAATGACCGAGGAGCTGGCGCTTTAGCCTAGACATTGTTAAAACACATAAACTTTTCACTTCTTATCTAAATAAAAAACGACCACAGTCTAGCCGGCTGCGGTCGTTTTTTTAATTTTGTGTCTGCGGAGTTTGTGTTTTTGGTGGTGTTAAGACTTTTAGAAGCTCAAGACGCGATTTTGTAACCGTCGCTGTAACACCGATTTTTGCTAAATTGGTAACAATCCGTTTTAAATCCATTTCTTTCGCCAATTCCCATACACCTCAAACTTTCCTTTTGTAATTTATATAACGATTTCGATTCATAAAAGTTTCATTTTTAAAGGTCAGACCTTATACTTCTATACATTACCACAATATTGAAAGTCTGGTGTTTTAAATTTTGCTAAAAATACAATGACTTATTAGTAATTAACCAAATAAATCTTAAAATAAACAACTTTGAAAAATTTTTAATTGCTAGCTTTTTTATTTTAACAACCTAGACAACTATATTTCCATTTAATGATTTTTACACTTCGTTAATAATTAAATCTTATAGCAAATAAATTTTAAGCATGTTTAACATAAATTTCAAGTGGAAATATTGTAGTATACAATACTTTACCATTCGTATAACACCTAAGAATAGCACCTCGACATATTACGATCCTTACTGCTTTTTCGAGAATCTAACTTCATAGGAGGTACTTCATGATGAATAATTATGAAAAAAACATATATATACCGAAAGAATTAATCAATTTCCATACATGTTTGACACAATCAGCCGAACAGGTAGCGATTTTAAATCCTTTAAGACAACCTGCCTTTTTACATGAAAGTAAATTTGCTGGGTTACCTTTACTAACACACGAAATGGCGCACCCTAAAGACGAGCAAAATCAGTACATGTTATTTTTAGCACAAATTAATTTTGCTGAATTCAAATTAGAGCAACCATTTCCAGAAGACGGCATCTTACAATTTTATATTTCGCAGCAATGCTACGATAAAGTTAAATACCGTTCACAGTACGGCCATTTCAAGGTGCAATATTTACCCGAACATGCAATTCACCAACACTATGTTCAGGATTTTACTTATTTAAGCGATGTTAATTTAGCGGATTTCCCCATTCAACATGAAATGAAACTGCGCGCTACAACACAGTTTGAGCCTGTTTCTGCTACAGATTATCGTTTAAATAACTATTTCAATCCTGAAATTATGCATACCGCGATCACATTAGATGACCGCTCATTTGAAGATATTTATTTAGAAAGCTATTTAGCAGCCGAACATAAAATCGGCGGCTACCCATACTTTATTCACGAGGATTTCCGTAAGCAATCGCTGTATTTACAGCATTACGACACATTGCTTTTACAAATCGTTTCAAATGATGAACAAAAAATTATGTGGGGAGATAGTGGCATTATGAGTTTTTTCATTAACTCTGAAAAGTTAGCCAACCGCGATTTCTCAGATATTTATTTCCACATTGAAGAATATGAATAAATAACGTTTTTAAAACACTCGGTTAGAAGACGCCGAGTGTTTCTTTTTGCGTTCAAATTATTTACGCTATAATAAGGAGCGTAAATACAGAAAAAAAGTAGGTGAACTTTTTGAGCGCGATTATTGAAAATTATTTTTTACTTCCAATTATTATTTTTATCAATATCATTTTTGCGATTACCGTCATCTTTTTAGAGCGTAAAAAACCTTCATCAACTTGGGCTTGGCTACTTGTACTGTATTTCCTACCATTTGTTGGATTTTTATTATATTTATTACTTGGCCGCCAGTTACGCAAAAAGCATTTATTCCGCTGGGATGGTAAAAAGGATATTGGCATTGATCGTCTTATTACTTATCAGATTGAAGCGATTAAGAACAATCAGCTCGATTACCGAAATGAGCATGTACAAGATTATCGTCATTTAATTTATATGAATTTAACGACAAATAATGCCGTATTAACACAAGATAATGCCGTACATATCTTTGATGATGGTCGTGATAAATTCGAAGCACTCATTAAAGATATTCTTGCAGCGAAAAATCACATCCATATTCAATATTACATTTTCAAGCTTGATAACTTAGGTCGGCGTATTTATAACACGTTACTAAAAAAAGCAAAACAAGGGGTAAAGGTGCGGATTTTATATGATGAAATGGGCTCACGCGATGTGCGCAAACGCCATTTCAAAGAGTTAATTGAATTAGGTGGCGAGGTTGAGGTCTTTTTCCCGTCTATTTTACCGCTTATTAATCCCCGTTTGAATTTCCGAAACCACCGGAAAATCGTAGTCATTGACGGACGTATTGGTTATATTGGTGGCTTTAATGTTGGCGATGAATATCTAGGATTATCTGACCGCTTCGGCTATTGGCGCGATACGCATTTACGTATTGAAGGAAGCTCGGTGCATCCGTTGCAAACGCGTTTTATTTTAGACTGGAATCAGGCGAGTGCCAAAAATGATATTCGCTATGCGGAGCGTTACTTCCCGATTATTCCGCAAAAAGGGACATCTGCTTTGCAAATTATTTCAAGCGGGCCAGACACGGAATGGGAAGTAATTAAAAATAATTACTTACGTTTAATTACGAATGCCAAGCGCTACATCTATATTCAATCCCCGTATTTCATTCCGGACGAATCATTCTTTGACGCTATTCGTGTTGCCTCACTTTCAGGCATCGATGTGCGCATTATGATTCCGAACAAGCCGGATCATATGTTTGTTTACTGGGCGACGTATTCCTATGTTGGGCAGCTCGTTGTAGCAGGTGCCAAAATTTATCATTATGAAAAGGGCTTTATTCACGCGAAGATGATTGTTGTCGATGATGAGGTGGCCTCTGTTGGTACAGCAAATATCGATGTACGTAGCTTCAGTTTAAATTTTGAAGTGAATGCCGTACTATATGACCCTGCATTGGCACATCGCTTAGCAGAGATTTTTGAACATGATATTTTAGATAGCTCTGAGTTAACAAAGGAGCTTTACCTTAATCGTTCGAATGCTGTGAAATTCAAAGAATCGATTTCACGCTTATTATCGCCGATTTTATAAGAAAAGCGCTAAAGTGCCTCGAGCAGCTGAAGCGAATGCCTAGACACTAAAAAAAGTGTGTGGAAAGTTACATCTCTCCACACACTTTTACTATTCTAATCCTAAATATTCCTCTAATGTTACCCCTGCTTCATATACCTTCGTCGCTAAATCTCCGTCTAAATAACGGAAGTGCCACGACTCATACATAAAGCCTGTAATCTCTTCCTTGCCTTTTGGGTAGCGTAAAATAAAACCATGCTTATGCGCGTTGTTCACTAACCATTGCCCTGCCTTTGTTTCACCAAAAGCACTTGTTAACCATAAATCTTCGCGCCCTTTTTCCCCGATATCAAACGCTAAACCGGATTGGTGCTCTGAATGACCTGGACGTGCACTGTAACGGTCGGCTTCCCCCTTACCATCCTTCGCTACATAACGGTCATATAACGACGTTTGATATTCATACGAACGATAGCCGCTAAACGCTACAAGCTCGATCCCTTCTGCTTTTGCTGCTACTGCCATTTTATCGAAAGCTGCTTTTGCAGTTGGGTCTTCACCTTTATCGTAATCCGCTGGCAATGGATTTTTCTTATTGACGATTAATACGCCGTTCACATATGTAGGTTCTGTTGCCGGTTGTTGTCCTTCGATATAACCATTTACAATTTCTACTTCATTTTCCTTTGGTTGTTCTGTAGGTTCTGCTTCTTTTACTGGTTCTGTTTTTGGAACAATATCATTTGAAGGAGCCCCTTCAGTAGATTGTGTTGTTGACTCTGCCGGAGTTGAGTTTTCTACTAGTGGTAGCGAGTCAATCGGCTCTTGCTCGTTTGTAGTCGATTGTGCTGTATTGTACTTATAATAAACCGACCCTAAAATTGCAATTAATAATACGCATGAAATCGATGCGATTACTACAAATGGACTATTTTTCTTTTGATTTGAATTCATACTCATTCGCCTTCTTCTTTTAAGCTTTTACATTATCCCGCTAACATAACGATAACAACTAGTACCGAAAGAACAGCAAAAATCATGGACATTCTTTGCATCCATTTCGCCTCTTTATCATGTCCCTTTTGTTTAAACGTTCGCGAACGGAAAAAGTTAGTTAATGTAAACATAATCGTCATTGATAAAATGGCCGCATCCATGTTTTGTTTAATAATAAAAAATAGTGCTGATAAGCTCGATGCTGCTACTAAAACAAGCGATAACGTTTTTTCGTATTTCTTCATGAAACTCTCCTTACATGCTATTCATAGTATTACTCATGATTATATACCAAAATGAAAAACCCTCCACCCTTTTGCCTCGTTTCATGCAAACATTTACATGACGATTAGCTACAGGATGGAGAGTTTTGTCTATTTATTTCGATCAATTTTACACGTTTTCGTAAGCTACTTCTGCCATTTCAAAACGGAAAAACTCATGATGTAATTCATCGCGGAAGTGTTTTGGTGTAACACCTGTGTATTTTTTAAAAATACGCGTGAAATAACTTTGATTACAGAAATGGAACTGCTCTGAAATAGATGTAATACTTTTATTCGTATGACGTAAATAGTATTGAGATTCTTCTACACGGCGTACATTTAAATATTCTACTAGCGTAATACCAACATGTTCACGGAAAATGCGTGATAAATGGCTTGTGCTAATATGGAAATTTGCTGCAATACTTTCAACTGTTAGGTCATTTTCTAACTCATCATTGATATACATAATGACTTTATTAACCGTTTGATGACGGAATGTTGGTTGTTTGCGATCTGCAATGAAGTAGACATAAAAATCAATTAGGTCATCAGCGAATTGTAAGAATTCAGCATCTTTCATTTTGTTTTCAACCATATCCGCACACGCTAAATTAAAAGCAAACGCTTTTTTCGACGGTACCTGATTATCTAATAGCTTGCGTGCAACAATTGAAGATAAAACAACGAAATATTGACGTACTACTTTGATTACTTGTTTACCAAAACGTACAGATAAAATATCAATAATTTCGTGCAACGTCTTTTTCGCTTTTGACGCTTCTAAATGATAGACTTCAAATATTAACTTGGATTCTAAAACAAAAAAGTCTTCGATACCAGCGTATTGGTTAATATTATCAATTTCCTGGAAATAACGTTTTGAAATTGTTTCCGAAATTGAATGTTGATGTAGTTGCATAAATTACCCCATCTTTCTTCAGAATAGATATTCTGTTACTTATTCGAAAGGCTATCGTCATAAAATGACATGATTCTTCATCCATGCAGATTGGGGTGTTCAATACACTAACCTATCTGCCTACAATATTAATTAAAATATTATATTACGTTAAGCAATATTATACTTAAGGTTCAATTTATTAAGTGACGTGATTATTTATACGTTTCAAGAATTTCATCATACAATATTATGTTTTTGCATATTATTGTTCGTTTTATTAGTAACTATAGTGAATATTACCATATTTTACGTTTTCCTTTCAACCTAATTTTAACAATTAGCATAGTTCTAAATCATCACTAATATTCCCTTTTCTAGAAAATTTATTGTCTCACAGGCTGAGAATCCGAGTATTCATACAGTTTCCACTCGTTATATTTTGTAATTATTATCCAAGTTATAGTTCTCAAAAAGTTCACTTTACTTTATCCTAAATAATTTTTCTAGAAGAAAAAAAATCTTCTTAACCTAATTTCTTTAAATATGTAGTAAAATAGTTCATAATTGTATAAAATGCTTATGAAGAGGTGTTATAGAGTGGATCCAAAACAAATTGAAGAAATCATGGAAGTCATTAAAGAATTTTTCCCCGAAAATACGTCAATTGCTATTTCAGACACAAGTGAGTATATATACTACCAAGCTAGTAAAAAGGTAGATTTAAAAATCAAACCAGGCGATCCGATTAAAGAAGGTTCAGCTGCTCATAAAGCATTAACGTATGGTCAAAAAATCAATTCATACATCGAGTCAGATGTATTCGGCGTTCCTTACTACGGGATGAGTATTCCATTAATTGAAGAAGGGGAAACGAAAGGCGCTATTACAGCCATTTTCCCTCAAAAGCCATCACCATTTTTAACAAACTATATTACTGTTAAAATTGATGATTGCTGGTACCCGATTAAACATAATCAAGTGATTTATCTTGAAACGCAATTACGCAAGACATTCGTAAAAACGATGCACCGCGAAGGTTATCACCGTTTAAACTTAAGCGATTTAGAGCTATTTTTAGCTCCGGATTCTTTTATCCGTTGTCACCGTTCGTACATCGTCAATATTGATTTCATCGAAGAGATTCAACCAGATTCTCATTCTACATTCTTATTAATTATGAAAGACGGTACACGCATTCCAGTTAGTCAACGTTATGCAAGTTACTTCCGTCGTTCACTAGGGTTCTAATATACAACACAGGCGGCTTATCTTATGATAAGCCGCCTTTTTCGTGTTCGTGTCATATAACAGTATGTCTTTTTGCCTCTTTTTTCAGTCATTATTGCATATATTTGCTAGGTTATACCTAATTCCCAATACACGAAATTACAGAATTCCGTCGAACTCGAGTTGTTTATTCTCTTAAAATCATCTTTTAAGCGCTTTTATACCTTCTTTGGAGTAAATGTGACAATTTGATGATATTATTAGCTTAACTGTCAGCGCATTATCTGACGAAAAAAACAGAAAATTCCAAAAAATTTCCTGTTTACTCAAACCATCAAAAACTTTTTAGGGGGATTTTTAAATGGATTTACGAGTTCAGAAACGTTTAGGTTTAAAAGAATTAGTAGGTAAAGTAATGTCTGCACAAGAAGCAGCTGCTTTAATTGAAGACGGTTCAGTAGTAGGTATGTCAGGATTTACACGTGCTGGTGATGCAAAGGTTATTCCTATGGCATTAGTAGAGCGCGCTAAAAACGAAAAATTCCAAATTGATGTATATACAGGAGCTTCTTTAGGTCCTGAAGTTGATAAATATTTAGCAGAAGCTGGCGTTATCCGCAAACGTGGTCCATTCCAAGCGGATTCAGGTATCCGTAACATGATTAACTCTGGCCAAGTATCATACGTTGATGCTCACCTTTCTCACAATGCTGAGTTAGTACGCCAAGGCATTATCGGACCGATCAAACATGCAATTATCGAAGCAGTAGCAATTACTGAAGACGGTATGATCATCCCAACAACTTCTGTTGGTAACTCACCAATCTTCGTAGATTATGCTGAAAACGTAATTATCGAGTTAAACATTTCACACCCAGAATCAATGATCGGTATCCACGACATTTACATTCCAGGTGAACAAGGTAAGCGTGAGCCAATTCCAATGACAAACGCTGAACAACGCCTTGGTACAATCGGTATTAAAGTAGACCCAGCTAAAATCCAAGCGATCGTTATTTCAGAAGAGCCAGATGCGCCTTCAATGATCGTTCCTCCAGATGAGGAAACGCAAAACATGGCGAACATTTTATTAGATTTCTTCCGCGATGAAATCAAAGCGGGTCGCTTAACAAACGAATTAGCGCCATTACAATCTGGTGTAGGTTCTGTAGCAAACGCTGTACTTGACGGCTTCGCTGATTCAGAATTCGAAAACTTAGTAGTAGCTTCTGAAGTATTACAAGATGCAGTATTCAACTTAATCGATGCTGGTAAAGTTAAATTCGCAGCTGGTGCTTCAATCACGCTTACAAAAGAATTACAAGAAAAAGTATACGGTAACTTAGAGAACTACGCAGACAAAATCTGCCTACGTCCACAAGAAATCTCTAACCACCCAGAGCTTATCCGTCGTTTGGGCTTAATCTCAATCAACACAGCTCTTGAGTTAGATATCTATGGTAACGTTAACTCTACACACGTTTCAGGTACAAAAATGATGAACGGTATCGGTGGTTCTGGTGACTTCGCGCGTAACGCTCGTCTTGGTATCTTCGTAACAAAATCATATGCGAAAGCGGGCGCGATTTCTTCAATCGTACCAATGGTTTCTCACGTAGACCACACAGAACACGATGTAGATGTAATCGTAACTGAACAAGGGATCGCTGACTTACGTGGTTTAGCTCCAAAAGAGCGCGCTGCTTTAATCATCGAAAACTGTGCACACCCAGATTACAAAGAGCAATTATGGGATTACTACAACCGTGCTGTAGAAGCAACGGGTAACGCTCAAACTCCTCACATCTTAGAGGAAGCTCTTTCTTGGCACGTAAATCTTGCTAAAAACAAAACAATGAAAAAAGAAATCGTTAAAGCTTAATTTTAAATTTAAAAGGCCATGAAGTCCGTATTTACGGATTCATGGCCTTTTATTATTGTTGTTGTTTATAATTGTAATCATTAATCGTCTTTTGTGCGCCACCTTCACTTATGAACTTGTTCTCATCAACTTGTAGTGGATTAGCGGCCGCTTCAGCAATATCTGCAATAACACCTATTTCGTTACCAACCTCCATGTTCCTTTGTCCATTCATTACATTTGTTGTCTTCATTCTAGCTCCGTTAATAAAATCCATCGTTTTATCTCGATTTTCCTTTTTACTTAAAAAGGATGCCGCCCCCGCTAATAATCCAGCCATTACAACACCTTTACCTTTTAATTTTGCCATAGTAAATTCCCTCCCAACTTTTTTATTCATTTACCCAGTGTAAAATATTTTAAAACCTTTTTACACTATGATTAAATTGCTCTTTTTAGGTTAAATTATAAATAACACTATTTGGTAGTGGTTAAGATACATCCTAAAGGAGTGTTAAGTATGTTACAAAATGAGGAAATTGGTTATAAAGGAACAGAGATTCTTGCACTTCTTGGTGCTGCCACACTAATGACCGCTATTATCTCCCTATTCATTGGATTATGAACATAAATAAAGCTGTGCGAGACAAAATCGCACAGCCTTTTTTTATGCTTTTACATCATCGTATGCATCACTTTTTTCAAAAGCTGATACAACATAAGAACAAATCGCATTCATTTTTAAATTATTTTTACGTGCATAGTCTGCTGCTGCGTCTAATAGTTTTTTGGCTACCCCTTTGCCTCTTAACACATCAGATACATACGTATGATTCATGTTCATGACATTGTCGCGTAATACCCATGTGATCTCTGCTACACGCTCTCCGTTTAGTTCATACTCAAGTGCACCGTGATTATTCCCCTTATCGCTATACGTAAATTCCATATTTATCCCTCCTTTGTATTAGTTTCAATATAGCATAATTCAAATTTTCTAAAAAATAAAAGCACCCATTATTATGAGTGCTTTTCGTCATTTCTATTCTTTTGAGAACCAAGAAGAAATGGTATCAATTAAGCTATTGAAGAAGTTCTTCACACTTTGCCAGAAGCCTTCATCTTCTAAAATCGCACCAAATTTTTCGTTAAACTCCGTCGATAAATCTGATAATTGATCTGACCATTTACTGAAATCAATATTTAAATTACTAATACGATCCATTAAATCTACCAGTAGCTGGCGGTCTCGATCACTTAAGTTAATTTGGAATTTTGCTAATTGGTCTTCTACAATTTGTTGTACTTCTTCTTTTGATTCTGGTTTATTTTCAGCGATAACCTTTTTAATTTCTGTTAATAATTCTGCTACTTGTGCGTCTGTTACCCCTGCAGATTCTGCAAGTGATGTCGCAACCGATAGTTCATCATTCGCAACGTCCGTTCGCTCAATATCAAGCGTTTCACCCGTTTTTACTTCGTAGGCTTTATAGATTCCTACTAACGCTGAATGACCCGTTACAGGCTTCGGTGCGGCGATTTCTACGATTGCATCTTCAATACCCGCTGTTAACATCGCACTTGCATACATTTCTGATGTAACTTGTGTAATATTTTCTGGTGTTACAATGCTAATCACGAGCCCCTTGCCTGCATCTTGACGTGTAATTTTTGCTGACGAGAACATACGAGAGCTTGGGTTTGAATCTTTAATATATTTTGCTAAATCTTGACCTGAAATTGTAATTTCATCTACTTCAGTTTCTTTGTCTACACGTAAAGCGATCTTTACATTTTCTTTTTCCTCTGCAGATAAATTACTTCCATAAACAACAATTGGTACCCCTAATTTTTCGTTAATCGGATTTTTCGCTGTTGTTGCAGCAGAAGCATTAAGCGGTAGTACGATTGACAGCATTAATGCAAATACCGCGATAAGTGCGATCCATTTTTGTTTCATGTTTTGTCCCCCTTCGAAATGTATATGCATATACATGTACATTCATTTATTAATACGAATAAAAAAAGTAAAAGGTTGCATTTTTCTCATCCTTTTACTTTTCATCGTATCTATTAATGATTAGTTAAACAATTTCTGTCCAACCATCTTGTTGATTAATTTTACGGGCTTTCATTAATGTACCTAACGCACGCTTGAATGCACCTTTACTCATACCAAACATTTCATCGATTTCTTCTGGTGTTGATTTATCACTGAACGGCATTTTGCCACCAACGCTCTCTAAGTAAGCAAAGATTTTTTCTGCATCCTCACCTAAACGTTCATGCTTGCGCGGTAAAAATGAACCGTTTAATGAGCCATCTTCTTTTACATCGATAATACGAACGCTCACTTCTTGACCCAAACGTGGCTCAGCCTTCATTTCTGATTCGTGTACAAAAATACGGTACGGTACTTCTACACCAAGTAAGAATGAACCAACTGGTAATAAACGATATGGGCGTGCTGTAATCGTTTTGTTGAACATTTCTTCTGTTGCCGCTTCGTACATTTCATTTACTTTTTCTTCTGTCGCTAAACGACCGAATAGATCGCCATTACGGTCTGTACGTAATGTCATGTATAATTGGTCGCCCGCTTCTGGCCATACTTCATCGATTACTGGTAGGTCCTCTGCACGTACAAGCACTTCACGAGAAGTCCCGATGTCACAGAACGCCCCTTCTTTTGTTACCTTCAATACGCGTGCAAAGCCGTAATTGGCCTCTGTAATATGTGGTACGGCTGTCGTTGCTTGTAGTTCCCCACGGCGGTCCGTATATAAAAATACTTGAACGGTATCGCCAATCGTAATGCTTTCTACTACATCTGAAGCATTTACCGGAATTTCAATATCACCATTCGTTAAAATATAGCGTGATCCTTGTTCCTCTAATACCGTTAAGCTAACAACTTGTCCTGATTTCATTAATTGATTCATATTGTTCTCCTTTTTCCTGTAAATCATTACATACTATGATTTGATTTCATTTCTTCTAGCTTCCTTGTCAATTGAGGCTCATCTTCTAACAGTTGTACAAGATCGGCAATTCGATCGATTGAATTCCAGCTTAAATGATGCTCAATACCTTCTACATCATTATAAATGCGCTCTTCATCGACCCCAATCAAACGTAAAAATTGTTCGAGCAACTCATGACGTTGCACAAGTCGCTTCCCTAATTTTTGCCCTTTTGGTGTTAATGTTAACCCTCTATATTTTTCATAGACTAAATATCCATCTTTATCTAACTTCTGCACCATTTTTGTAACCGAGGAAGGTAGAACAGATAAAGCTTCTGCAATATCGGACACACGAGCATATCCCTTATTTTCAATTAATAAATAAATTTGTTCGATGTGGTCCTCCATGCTAGGTGTTGGCATAACTGTTCCCTCTCTTTCCAATTGCTCTTTTAAGTGTACTACAAGTTTAGACAAAAAGTTAACTGAAAAACTGCAAGACCGAAAAAAGAGCCCATTCAAGTTTCAATAAGCACTTGAACAGCCTCTTCCATTTTTATAGGAACTTCAAAATTTGTAAAAAACCTAATACTCCTACCACAGAAAGGAATTATCTATTTTAAACAAGTTAAAAGAATCTCTCTTTATTAATGGCTTGGATATCGATTCACGACATGAAGCGCGCGAATAATTTGCTTGTTAATCTCTTCAATACTCTCAGGTGTATTTAACTGTTTGAATACTGCATCCCGCGCTTTTTCTGAAGCTACATAGCGTGTCGGTAACGCATTTAAAGCAATTGCATTGACATCCATTTCGCATTGTTCACAATGACAAAATGTTTGATATTCAACACCATGAAGTAAGAAGCTAACTAGTCCTCGGACAATTTCTTCGGTGACATTCACTAATTTCATTTTTGCCATCTCTATCTTTCGCCTCATTTAATTTCTTTTTCTCTACTTAATCATATAACGTTCCTCATAATAACTCAAGATTATATAAATCTAAAATCAAAATTTTACTCAAGTCAAAATAATATTTACTATCAATTCCCTTTATGAAATGCTGTTTTTTTAATAACTCCTATTAATTAAGGTCAAAAGTAAGAAAAAAAGCAGCCTCTTCGAATAAGAGGCTGCTTACATATTACTGTGCTTTTAATACTAAATCGTAGTTTGTATGAATTACATCATTGATATTTGTTTTGTGGTAACGACCATACGCCCAATTTGAGATTTGATTATCGTACCATTTTGACTTTACGTGTCCGCTTTGACCTGGACCTACGATGTGATGGGCTGTCGATAAATCATTTAAGTCCACAGCGAATCGCCATGATGCTCCGTGAATCACATTACCGTTACCATCTTCCGCTGCCGCCTGAACGGTTACACTCGAACCACCAACCGCTATTTTTTCAGGATTTAAATAATAAGCTAAAATATCATTGGCACTTGCAAGCGGTGAATTGAATGTTAGCTTATTATAGCTACCCCACTTCCAATTTGAAACTGCTGCACCAAATTTACCTTGAACTTTTGTTACGGCATCTTCAAAGGCTGTGTACACAAATGAATCTAAACCGCCTTCTTCTTTAACCCATACACCTTCGTTCCCAGTATATGCATCACGTAGCATTTGGTCCGTAATTTGTGATTTACCAGGCATCATTTTATAAACGTCCGCCGGCATTGCATCTTCAAATAGTGCTTTTTCCATGTTTTCAATTAAGAAATGATACACAAGCGGTGCACCTTGATCTTTGTCGTCATAGTACTCCCACTTTTCTAGTAATGTGATAACTTTTGCGTACTTACCTTCTGTATCCTGTGCTTTAATTGTCCCTAGTAAGCTTGGTAAAAACTCTTCTGCATGTAAGTTTTTCTTATCCATTTGCATCGCTTTCATATCGGCTAGCGTCATTTTTAATTGTTCACCTGTTGTTTTATCGTATACAGGTGTTTCAATCATTTCAACGATGCGCTCATAGCGATATGGCTGCGCCCAAAGGTTTGAAATGTGGTAAGGGTATTCCTTGCCGATAATTTCGTTATTTGCTGTTGCGACATAGCCCTCTTCTGGGTTAATGACTGTTGGCAATTCATCGAACGGGATATAGCTTTCCCAGCCGTATTCAGAAGAATTACCCGGTACTGGTAATGCACCTGTACCTTGTTTACGAATTGGTACTAAACCGTTTGCTTTGTAAGCAATTGTGCCGTCTTGTGATGCGAATACAAAGTTTTGTGCAGGTGCTTTAAAGTCTTCCAGCGCTGTTTCAAACTCTTCCCAGTTTGCCGCTTTGTTGAAGCCTAAAATCGCCCGTAACTCTTGCGTTGACTGCAATGCTGTCCACTGCATTGCAAACTGCTCTTTGACCTCTGTATCTTTTAACATAATGTTAGAAATAATAGGGCCGTGACGTGTTTCCACGACTTCAAAGTCTACTGTTTTGCCGCCTTTTACGTTAATTGGCTCTTGGCGAACTGTAGCATCTTCCCACTGACCGTCATATTCAAATTGATAAGGATTTTCTGGATTTGGTACTTCGATATATAAATCTTGCACATCTGGGTTTACGTTCGTTACACCCCATGCGATTTCTTCGTTATGTCCTAAAATAATCCCTGGAATCCCGGCAAAAATTACACCGCTGACATTTTGCTCTGGTGATTGTAGGTGCATTTGATACCAAACAGATGGTGAACTTAGCCCTAAGTGAGGATCATCTGCAAGTAACGGCTTACCTGACTCGGTTAACTCACCACCGATTACCCAGTTGTTACTACCGTTAAATTCTGATGGTAAGTAATCTGTTGTAAATGCTGAGGCGATATTTGTTTCTAAGTTTACGTTGGCTTCAATAATTGATTTTGCGTTTTCTGGATATTCAACAAAGAGCTCTTTTGCCTCTTCTTCCGTGAAGTTTTGTATTGCCCAAGAACGGAAGGCTTGTTGATTCCAGTTACCACCTAAATCGTAGGCCATATATTTACCAATTGTTAATGAGTCGATTGGTATCCATGGTGATGGCTTGTATCCTAATAATTTAAATTCATATGATAATTTACTTGTGTCGCTTACTTCGTCGATGAAAGCATTCACCCCTTCAGCAAACCATTCTAAAATTTTTTTTGAATCCGCATCATAACCTTCCCATGAAAGTTCTGCTGCCTTACGTAAGCTAAATGTACGGAAATATTTGTCTGTTTCTACTGCTGATGCGCCCACTACTTCTGCTAATGTACCACTCGCTTGACGACGTGCTAAATCCATTTGGAATAGACGGTCCTGTGCTTGTACATAGCCTTGTGCACGGTAAAGGTCCGCTTCTGATTTTGCTGTAATATGAGGAACGCCCATGTCATCACGTGTTACTTCGACATTATCATCTAAAATGCTAACAATCACTTCACCTTCAATTAACGGCTTTGAATTTGCTACATACATATGTATTCCTGCGATTACGACACCACCTAAAATGATGACCACACCAATAGCCCAAACAATAAGGTTCACCCATTTACGCCATGTTGGCTTTGCTTTTTGTACCATAAAATCCCCCTCTATATTTATTAGATTCGACTGGATTTATGTTAATTGAAAAGCATTACGCTAAACTGTTCGTTTTTAATTTTAATAAGATAGGGCAATGATCGCTACCTAAAACTTGCGCATGAATCGACGCTTCCTCTACAAACGCTACTAAACGATTCGAAACAATAAAGTAATCAATGCGCCAACCGATATTGCGCTCACGTACTTTGTTCATATAAGACCACCATGTAAAATGGTCTGCTTCGTTTGGATGAAATGCGCGAAACGTATCGGTAAATCCATTTCCCAATAATTCCGTCATCTTACTACGCTCTTCATACGTAAAGCCTGAGTTGCCGATATTCGATTTCACATTTTTAATATCAAGTTCCGCGTGTGCAACATTTAAATCCCCACAGTAAATAACGGGTTTTTTCGCATCAAGTTCTTTTAAATACAGGCACATACGGTCTTCCCATAACAGGCGCTCCGCTAAACGCGTTAAATCACGCTTGGCATTTGGCACATACGCATTTACTAAATAGAACGTTTCATATTCTAATGTTAATACACGTCCTTCATCAGCAGCGACTTCATCCTTCATGCCGTAAAACACCGCAAGCGGCTCATGTTTTGTAAAAATGGCCGTACCTGAATAGCCCTTTTTCACCGCAGAATGCCAATATTGATAATAGCCCTCTAACTGCAGGTCAATTTGTCCTGGTTGGCACTTTGTTTCTTGAATACAAAAAAAGTCTGCATCCATTTCATTAAAATAACTTAAAAAGCCTTTTGTAACACAGGCACGAATGCCATTTACATTCCAAGAAATTAACTTCATATTGTGCTCCTTCTTTAACATATGCGTAAATGTTTGTTTATATAAACAATCACCCGTGTCAAAAACACGAGTGATTGTTTGTAATTTCATACTTATTCGTCTTCACCGACGATTTTTACTTCCATTTCTAATTCAATATCAAACTTTTCTTTCACGACACGTTGTACCATTTGAATTGTTTGAATGTAATCAGTTGCTGTGGCATTATTTTTGTTGACGATAAATCCAGCATGCTTCGTAGAAACTTCTGCACCGCCAACACCTTTGCCTTGTAGTAGGCTATCTTGAATTAATTTCCCAGCAAAATGACCTGGTGGGCGTTTAAAGACGCTACCTGCTGAAGGATATTCAAGCGGTTGCTTGGATTCACGTTGGAATGTTAAATCGGCAATTTTTTCATCAATTTTCTGCTGGTTGCCTGTTGCTAACTCAAACGTTGCTGATAATACGAAGTAGCCTTCTTTTGTAATAATGCTTTTACGGTACGCTAATGCTAGCTGTTCGTTTGTTAATTCAAGCACTTGGCCTTCTTTTGTTATCACTTTGCACAGGACAACGATGTCTTTAATTTCACCACCATATGCCCCTGCGTTCATCGCCATCGCACCACCGATGGAACCAGGAATACCACAGGCAAATTCAAAACCTGTTAAGCTATTTGTTGCCGCTTGTTTTGATACTTCCTTTAATAACGCGCCACTTTGTGCATATACGGTTGTACCTTCGATGCGAATCTCATTTAACAATGCAAATGTCACAACAATGCCACGCACCCCGCCATCACGTACGACCATATTTGAACCGTTTCCTAACATCAGTAGGGGTACATTATTTTCATGTGCATACTGAATCACTGCAACGGCCTGTTGTTCCGTTTCTGGCATGACGAAAACATCAGCATGACCGCCTAATTTTGTCATTGTATATTGTTTTAACGACTCATTTGTCTTTATATTCGCTGCTGGGATCCACTGTAATAAATCATTTGCCCATTTTTCAATCGTCATAAATGATAAGTTCCTTTCTCATGAAGCTTGATACCTTTTCTAGTATCTGTTTTTAGCGTCCGATTTACAAGTAAAACACGACATGTTATAGCCAATTTTTCGCCCAAATCTCAATTTCTCGGACCGCTTGCTCTAGTGAACGACCTTTATCAGTTAAATTGTACTCGACACGGATTGGTACTTCCGAATAAACTGTACGTACGACAATCCCCTCTTTTTCAAGCTCCTTTAAACGTTCAGACAATAAACGTCCACTTATCGGTAATGCCGATTCGATGGCATTAAAACGTTGTGGTCCTTCTAATAATTGATAAATAATCAATGCCGTCCATCGTTTACCAACAAGCTCCATCGCTTTGGATAAACGTGGGCATAAAGCTATTTCCTTCATATTTTCCACCTCATATTGAAACAAATCGTCCATTTGTTTAGTTTAGATTTCGTTTCTCTATTTTAGCACCTTTCTTTAATTACGAAAAGTAAGTAGCTTACTGTGAGCAAAAAATGAATTGTAATATAAAACCATATATTTTATGATAAAACTATAAATTATTGAAAATGGGAGGTGATTTTTATGACAACCTATACAGTCGATGCATTCCATTCTTCTGTTAACTTTACAATCAAGCATATGATGATTACAAAAGTTAATGGTACATTTGATTCCTTCTCTGCTCAGATTGAGGCTGAAGAGATTGAAACATTAAAAAATGCAGCGATTCGCTTTGACTTAGATGTAGCAAGTGTTAACACTCGCGATGCTTCAAGAGATAATCATTTAGTTTCTGCTGACTTTTTTCATGCAGACAGATTCCCTAAAATGAAGTTTATTCAAACCTCTATTGAAAAAGTAAATGAGCAATTTATGCTTCATGGCGATTTAACGATTAAAGACGTGACAAACCCTGTTACGTTTACAGTTACATATAATGGTCATGTGAAAAGTCCATGGGAAGCTGAAGCATATGGCTTTAGCTGTAAAACAACGATTAATCGTAAAGATTTTGGCCTAACATACAATGCCGCAATTGAAACGGGTGGCTTATTAATCGATGAGCTTGTAACAATAAATGTAGAACTTCAATTAAATATACTTGCTTAATCAAAAAAAGGTCACCCGCTGTGCGAGTGACCTTTTTTTTACGTATAATTAAGCAGTTACTGTCGCTAATTTTTGCGCTACTGCTTTTACATTTTCTAAACCTGTCGCAATGATTGTTGGTGCATTAGCACTGTCAGCAGCGTGACCTTCAATAATTACTTCGCCGATTTTTTCCATACCGTAAACACCGCCGATTACATTGTTAATGTAGTTAACTGCCATTTCCATTGAAGACATTGCTGGATTTGAATAGTTACCACCACGAGCGTTTAATACGATGAATTTTTTGTCTGTCATTAAGCTTACTAATTGACCTTGCTCATTGTATTTGAATGAGTAGCCCGCACCGTACGTGTAATCGATGAATGATTGTAGGGCTGCTGGAATTGTTTGGTTCCATAATGGGAATGCAAATACTACTACTTCTGCTACGTCTAAAGCTGCACGTGCTTTGTTCATTGAATCAAATGAAGCTTGCTCTGCTGCTGTTAACGCTTCTCCATTTTGTAATTTACCGAAAGCATTGAATAACTCTTGGCCGAAGTAAGCTAAGTTTTCTTCAAATACATCAAAAGTAGATACGTTTAAGCCCTCTACTGTTGCTGCTTCTGCGATAAATGTTTCATACATTTTCGTTGAAATTCCGTCTGGACGGTTGTTTGCTCTTACTACTAATACGTTTGTCATGTTGTTAAATCTCCCTATCTATCTGTTATTTATTTTAGAACTATTTATCTCTATCGAAAATATCTCAAATTCAAAGTACTTTACTATAATAAAAGAACAACCGCAAAAAATCAACACGGTTGCTCTCAGACTTTTGACTGAAATTAGATTTCACACGAATCATCGGTACAAGTTGCTCCGTTACCACCCTGCATTTTCAGTGGTCTACGTAAGCCTGCTTCTTCCGCTGCCTTTGTAATTGTTTGCTCAAATACCTCGTTCGGCTGCGCACCAGAAATACCATATTTTTGATCAATGACAAAGAATGGTACACCGCGTACACCTAGTTGCTGCGCGATTGCAATGTCTTGCTGCATATCTTGTAGGTAGTCATCGCTCGCTAATACTTGCTGTGCCACGTCACGTGATAATCCGACTTCTTCTATCAATGTTAACAACACATCCGATTGACCGATTAATTCGCCCTCTGTGAAATATGCCTTTAACACACGCTCTGTATATTCCTTACCCTTCCCTTGTGCCTCCGCCCATTTTGCTAAGCGATGTGCTTTTACGGTATTAGCATTCTTCATATCCTCAAAGTTAAAATCTAAGCCTACTTCTTTTGCACGCATCGCAATGCCGTCACTCATCTTTTTTGCTTCTTCAATCGACATACCATATTTTTCTGATAGCTTTTCAAGTACCGAACCCGCTGCATCTTCTGGTGTTGTTGGATCTAGTAAAAAGCTTTTATATTCTACTTCAATCGCATCCCCATACCCTAAACCATCTAATGCAATCTCTAATTGCTTTTTGCCAATATAGCAAAACGGACAAACGTAATCTGACCAAATTTCTATTTTCATCGTTTTCCACACTCCCTTGTTTTTATTGTAAGGATTCTTTTTTGAAAAGTACATCTATGCGCCTTTTGTATAAACGCCCCTCCCTTCGACCATATTAAAAAATAAAAGGTGATATTTTGAAACAATCGCTTTGGCTTTCAGATAAACAAGATTTTTCTGCTTCGTCTATTCAACAATCAACAAACTGTGATGTATGCATCGTTGGTGGTGGCATCAGTGGTATTTACAGCGCGTATGTCTTAGCAAAACAAGGATTTTCTGTCGTGCTTGTCGAGGCTTTACCCAACTTTGCAAACGGAACAACCGCTTATTCAACCGGAAAACTGACAGTACAACATTCCATGATCTATTCAAAGCTATCATTAGAGGATGCGCAGCGCTACTACAAAGCCAACCAACAGGCGATTGAACAAGTAACGGATCTCCATCCAACAAGCCTTGCTAATGCCACTTCCTACTTATATACAGCAACCGCGCAAGGTAAAGAGCAGCTCACACAGGAAGCACAGCGCTACAAAGAATTGGGAATCCCGTTTGTCGCAACAAAAGAAACGGAACTTTCTATCCCAATTGAATTAGCGCTTGGTATTAAAAATGAAGCACAAATAAATCCCGTCGCATTTACGAATCATTTCGCACACCTTGCTCGTAAACAAGGGGCCGAGCTTTTTAGTAATACACGCATTACCAAAGTTGATGTCAAAAACCGTGTGTTACAAACAGAAAATACCCACACAATCCACTATAAAAAGTTGATTTTATGCACACATTATCCAATCGAATCCATGAAAAATTTGACGATGTTAAAACTACAAATTAGTCGTTCCTATTTAACGGCAACGAAGTGCTTTGAACAATTAAAAGGCCAGTATTTAAGTATTGATACCCCTGGTCGCACAATCCGAACTGCCCTCATTAAAGATGAACCTTATTTCATTTACGGCGGCTTTTCACATTCGGCAGGTACTCATACCGAAATTAATTATTATGAAACACTCAAACAAGAAACGCATTCGATTTTTGACTTACCAGCACCCGATTATTTATGGGACGCACAAGATATGATGACCTTTGACCAGGTGCCCTATATCGGACAAGTAAGCCCATCAGATGATTCTCTCTTTATCGCGACAGGCTTTAATAAATGGGGCTTATCATCTTCGCTTGTTGCGGGGCAATTGCTGAGTAACCTTTTAAAACAAGAGCATAATGAAGCAAGCGCGCTGTTTTCACCAAGCCGCACCAATTTTGGCAAGGAGCTGTACTTTATGCTGCAAACAGGGGGCTTTATCACAAAAGAGTTCGTAAAAGGCTACTTAACAAGAAATGATGCCCCGCGCTGTACGCATTTAGGCTGTAAAACAAAGTGGAACGCTGCAGATGACACATGGGATTGTCCATGTCACGGCTCCCGATACAACAAAGACGGGCAAGTTATTGAAGGTCCAGCAGTGTATCCATTGAAATTAAAAAAATCCGGCGATTCCTTTTGAGGAATGCCGGATTTTTTTCAGTGCCTAGGCTAAAACGCCAGCCCCTCGAGCTTTTCGGGGCTTAAAGGCGTTTTAACGCTTTTATTATTTTAAACCTTCTGTTAATACAGGAACGATTTGTTTTTTACGAGATACAACGCCAGGTAATGCGATACGGCCGTTAACGATTTCTGCGCCGAACGCTTTTGCTGCTGCTTCTGCTACTTGACCAGCCGCTACTGCAGTTGAATCATTATTTAAAATGTCTGTTACTACGAAGAAGAATAAATCTAAACCGTTGTCAGCAACATCTTTGTTTAGTAAGTTTTCTAGTTCTGCTTGGCGACCTAATACGTCTTCGATATCTACTGCGTTTACTTGTGCAACCGTTGCTTTGTATCCGCCGAACTCAAAGCCTTTTGCGTCTAATGATAATAAATCTTCTAATGATTTATCTGAAAGGTCTGCTCCTGCTTTTAACATCGCTAAACCGTAGTCAGCTGCATCCACACCAGCAATTTCAGCTAATTCAACGCCCGCTTTCACGTCTTGCTCTGTGCAAGTAGGTGATTTGAATAATAATGTATCAGAAACGATTGCTGATAACATTAAGCCCGCAATGTTTGAAGGGATTTCTACATCATTCTCTTTGAATAATTTATTTAAAATCGTTGCAGTACAACCAACTGGCTCTGCGCGGAAATATAATGGGTCCGCTGTTTGGAAGTTTGCAATACGATGGTGGTCGATAACTTCCGTAATTTGAACGTCTTCGATGCCATCAGCCGATTGTTGGAATTCGTTGTGATCTACTAAGATTACTTGTGCTGCTTCGTCTTTTACGTTGGCGATTAAGCGTGGTGCTGTAAAACCGAATTTATCTAATGCAAATTGTGTTTCATTATTTACTTCACCTAAACGTACCGCTTCTGCATCTACACCTAGTTGTTGTTTTAAATAGGCATAAACGATTGCCGATGTGATTGTATCTGTATCTGGATTTTTATGTCCGAAAACTATTGTTTTACTCATGAATGGAGCCTCCTATAGAATATGCTTTTCGCTTTTTATTTTAACATAACGCTGTGAAGAGAAAAATAGAAGTTTTCTTGTAGATTCTTTACCAAAAGTCTATAAATCATATTAATTTTATGACATTTTTAGTGAATATGTTATACAATAGGCTTTGGAAATGAAAAGAAATGAGGAATTATTGAAATGAAAAAAATGGAAAAGAAGTATATTCCATTGGCACAATTTTTTGAAACATGTACACAAAGTACATTTACTCTTACATATGAAGAAATTCAAAATATTATGGGTCA
Organism: Solibacillus sp. FSL H8-0523; assembly: GCF_038051985.1. Lineage (NCBI taxonomy): Bacteria > Bacillati > Bacillota > Bacilli > Caryophanales > Caryophanaceae > Solibacillus > Solibacillus sp. FSL H8-0523. The sequence continues at coordinate 3,880,419 of NZ_CP150291.1, forward strand.
TGAATTACCAAATGCAGCATACTTAAATGTTAGCTGGTGGAAAAAAACGAAAGCTCCTTCAACACACTACTTCGCTTGGATTAACCATGACTATTACGTGATTAACGTAACATTAGGTGTCTCGGTTACATTTTCATGCGCTGAACATGAAGAAACAATCAATGAAAAACCTCAAAACACCTATATTACACGTGCCATTGAAGCCAATGATGCTCGTGCTTATATCAACTTACAAGAAGAATTATTTGCGCAATCTTCATTTGGTTATTACGCACCTGAAGAACGTAATTTAACAGTACAACAAGTACGTAAAACCATCACAGACTGGCGCAAAGAAAAGACAAGTACCGTGCTTCTATGTATTTATAACGGACAATTTGCAGGTTATGTAAAAATTCTCGGCAATACCGCATCTCGTACAAAGCATATTGCAAGTGTGCGCATCGCGATTCAGCGTGATTTCCAACAAAAGGGTCTTGCAACAGTTCTTTTAAAAGAGGCAGAAAAGTGGGCACGCATCAATGCCATTTCTCGATTAGAGGCAAGTATTACAACAACAAACACAAACGCCCAGCAGCTGTTTGATAAACTGAATTACAGCAAAGAAGGTACACGTGCACAGGCAATCAAAATCGATGAGCAATTCGTTGATGAATTACTATATAGTAAAATTTTAGTTTAAAAAAAATCGTAAAGGTCCTCTATAACCTTTACGATTTTTCTTTTTAACCAATTACCATTAATTTTTGTTGGCTTCTAGTAGATTTTTTAAACTGTTCGTATCGCTTGGGTTCTTGTCCGACCATTTCTTCGATTAACACATGTAACAGTGCAAAAATAGCGATGGTACATGTTGCACCACCTTCTTGCGCAGATGGCACATAAAGTACCGCATCTGCAGGTTCTGTTGACTGCATGGCTTTATCACGAATTGCAATAATCTGTACATTTTTTCGCTTCGCAATTTCTACTGTTGTTGCTACATCCTCGTATTCTTCATCTAATGAAATAACTACTAACAATGAATCTTCATCCATCATCGCAAGCTGCCTAGCAATCTGATCTGCCTCATGTTGAATAAAAAATACCTGATCTCTTAACATTACCAAATTTTTATACAGCCAAAAAGCAGCAGGTGCAGATTGTCTAAATCCTAAAATATGAATTCTCTTAGAACTGTGTAACAATTGAATCACTTGTTCTACTTCGCTCTCTACTAATTCATTAAATGTTCTTGAAATACCTGCCAAATCACGTTTGACGATATCTGTACCTAACTGACTTTTAATCTTTTTTGTAGGCAACGCTTTTTTTACTACCGTCATTTCGCCTTTATCAATTAAATAGGCTTTTATTTGATCTTGTAACTCACTAAAGCCTGATAAATCCATTGCATAGCAAAAGCGAATCACTGTCGACTCACTTACATCCGCTAAACGGCCAACTTCAGAAGCAATCTGTGTTGCTACCACTGTCGGATTATCCATCACAAATTGGGCAACTTTGCGCTGTCCCTTTGATAATCGAATGTACTTTCTTTTAATATCATCGCAAATACTCAATTTCTCCATCTTCCTTTCTCTCTATAATATAAATATTCAATTTAAGATGCGTGTGAATGCTTCCTATTAAAGTGAACTAACAGTGTGATGCAAATTCCGTGCAAAATACCTAATAATAAAAAATACATTAACATGAATATTAATAGAATTCAATGAGTTTTCAGAAAAAACTTTAGCCAACTAAAGAATCAACTGATTTATGTATAAAACTGACATAATTTCGTAAAGATTTAAAGATTCCTCAGACATTTATTAAGAGTTCACTATTCTTATTCAATTACTAAGGATTAATATAGTGCATAATGAATGCTTAAAAGGACTCGCTCTTCTCGAAACGAGTCCTCTTGATTATTCCAATTCTGTTTGCTTTGTTTCTTTTCCTAGGAACACTACTGCTAGTACCCCGATAACAATCGCAATACAGAAAATTGTAAAGATGTAGCTAATGTCATAGCCTTTTGTGAGTAAAGATCCGACTAACAATGGTCCAAAAATACCACCGATACGACCTACCGCTGCGGCCATTCCTGTACCCGTTCCACGCACGATGGCAGGATATTGCTCAGGTGTATAAGCGTAAAGGGCACCCCATGCACCTAAGTTAAAGAATGATAATAACATCCCTGAAATGAGTAATGTCGTGATAGTTTCCGCTCCACCAAATACGAACGCACTTGCAGCTGTTCCTAATAAATACGTGACAAGTACAAATTTACGTCCGAATTTTTCGATGAACCATGCCGCTGTAAAGTAGCCCGGTAATTGTGCTAACGTCATAATTAACACATATTTAAAGCTTGATATTAAATCGAATCCTTTTCCTACCATGACACTTGGCAACCATAAGAACATGCCATAATACGAGAATACGACTGCAAACCATAAAATCCATAGCATTAGCGTACTGCGTGCATATTTTTTATGCCATACTTCAGCGATATTTTGGAAAACTGAACGCTTTTTTGATTCAGCCTTCACTGTAAATTGCGGTGAATCCGGTAACTTCATACGAATATAAATAGCATAAAACGCTGGTAATGCCGTTAAAATTAACGCAACTCGCCAGCCTTCAATTGGCCAAAAGTCTGCTGGAATAACAAAATAAGATAAAAGAGCGGCAATTAACCAGCCAGCAGCCCAAAAGCTCTCTAATAAAACTACAACACGACCGCGTTCTTCTGCTTTTACACTTTCAGAAACAAGTGTTGATGCAACTGGCAATTCACCGCCAAGTCCCATCCCTACGAAGAAGCGAAATATTAAAAATGCGGCTAATGTTGTTGTAAATGCAGATAATCCACTAGCTACAGAAAATAAAATTAACGTCCACATAAAAATTTGTTTCCGTCCTACTTTATCAGCTAATACTCCGAATAATAGGGCACCGACAGCCATACCGATTGAGTTAACCGAACCGATCCAGCCCATTTGGCTACTCGTTAATCCCCAATCTACCGCAAGTGCGGCAATAACGAACGAAAGAATACCTACGTCCATTGCGTCAAACATCCAACCAACACCCGCAACCCCTAATAACTTATTGCGTGATAGAGGCTGTATCTGTTGTTTTTGCTCGGCCATTTTACTTTCCCACCTTCCATGTGTCTTTACACTTGACTTAACATGAACTATCATACATTCGTTTCGCGAAAGTGACAACTATTATTTCAATTTATCTAATTGTTTGAACAATTCTGCATTTCCTATTGAAAAGGGCATGTCATAGGTTTAAAATGTCTTGTATACAAAAACAAATGTTCACCTTGCGCGAACAAAAGGAGCTAATTGGTTATGTGGAAAGGTCTTATCGAAGAATATAAACAATACTTACCCGTTACAGAAAATACACCGGCTTTATCTTTAAATGAAGGAAACACACCATTAATTCCATTAGTAAACTTATCAAAAGAGCTTGGGATTGAGCTTTACGGCAAAATCGAAGGCGCTAACCCGACTGGTTCATTCAAAGACCGCGGTATGGTTTTTGCTGTAGCAAAAGCGATTGAAGAAGGCTCTAAAGTAGTTATTTGTGCCTCTACAGGGAACACATCTGCTGCAGCTGCGGCTTATGCGGCACGTGCAGGCATCCAATCTATCGTTGTTATTCCAAAAGGAAAAGTAGCACTAGGTAAACTTGCACAAGCATGCATGTACGGTGCAAAAATTATTGAAATCGACGGCAACTTTGATGATGCACTTAATATTGTGCGCAAAATCGGTGAATCTACACCGATCGCACTTGTAAACTCAGTAAATCCATACCGTATCGAAGGTCAAAAAACAGCAGCCTTTGAAATTGTGGATCAACTTGGTCAAGCACCAGACTATTTATGCATTCCAGTAGGAAACGCGGGTAACATTACAGCGTACTGGAAAGGCTTTAAAGAATATAATGAAGCAAAACAATCTGGTCTTCCGAAAATGTACGGTTTTGAAGCAGAAGGTTCTGCAGCAATCGTTAAAGGGGCACCCATCGCTAACCCTGAAACAGTAGCTACAGCAATCCGTATCGGTAACCCTGCGAGCTGGACGTTCGCTGAAGCTGCACGTGACGAATCAGGCGGTATTATCGATTCAGTAACAGACGAAGAAATTTTAGCAGCATACCAATTAATCGCTGGTCGTGAAGGGATCTTCGTTGAGCCAGGCTCAGCTGCTTCTTTAGCGGGCGTTATTAAATCCGTTAAGGCTGGTAAAATCGCTGCAGGTAGCCGTGTTGTTACAGTATTTACTGGTAACGGCTTAAAAGATCCTGACACAGCAATGAACGTTTCAACTGTTGACTTAGTATCACTTAAAAACGATGAGCAAGAAATCCGTAACTACATCGAAGGCGTATTCAGTCTATGAGTAACTGGCAAATCAAAGTCCCTGGTAGTACTGCAAATCTAGGACCTGGATTTGACTCGATTGGACTTGGGCTTTCGCTTTACTTAACGTTAGATATTACATTGCAAGACAAGTGGGAATTTGTTCATTTCGGTGAAAATGTCCCTACTGACACAACAGTTGAAACACATTTAATTTATCAAATTGCGCAACAAGTTGCTGTGCAATATAACATCGATTTGAAAACGTGTAAGGTGGTAATGACAAGTGAATTACCACTTGCACGTGGTTTAGGTAGTAGCGCTGCTGCCATTGTCGCTGCCATTGAATTGGCCAATATTTTGGGTGATTTAAACTTATCTACACAAGATAAGTTAAATATTTCATCGCAAATTGAGGGCCACCCTGACAACGCTACCGCATCTGTACTTGGTGGCTTAACGATTTCTTCAATGGATGAAGAGGGTATTGTGGATACACTACATATTCCTGAAGTGGATGCGGCATTTGTCGTGTTCATTCCAGATGTCGAGTTAAAAACAGCCGATTCACGTGGTGTGCTGCCTGAAGACTTTAAACGAGGCTATGCCGTGCGTGCAAGTGCCAGTGCTAATATGCTGGCCGCCTCACTCATTGCGAAGGATTATGTACGCATTGGGCGCTATATGGAGCAAGACCTGTTCCATGAGCCCTTCCGCGCACAGCTCATTCCAAACTACGCTGAAATTCGTAGTGCAGCAAAACAAGCTGGCGCATATGGTACCGCATTAAGTGGCGCTGGTCCAACACTTATTTCTATTATCCCAACCGCTATTCAAGAGCAGTTCGTTGCAGAAATGAAGGCACAATTCCCAGCGCATACAATTGTGTTAACACAAGCTGACACAGCAGGGGCACATGTTGTTACCTCTAAACAAACCATCTAAATTTACAGAAGTGCATTAAAAGTCTAATTGACTATTAATGCACTTTTTTCATACTATAGACCGATATTCCGTCGTTTTTGCATTATTTTCTTAAAATAGGGGTATAATAAGTAATCTACATTTTTAAGGGGGTAATCGATATGAAAATTGCTGTGATTGGCGCTGCTGGTAAAGCAGGAAAGCATATTTTACGTGAGGCAATGATGCGTAATCATGATGCTACAGCTATCGTAAAAAATCAATCAAACCTACAAGTGACCGATGCTACGGTTATTGAAAGTGATTTATTTCATTTAACTAAAGCACAGATTGAGCCATTTGATGTACTTGTAAACGCCTTTGCCCCGCCACCTGGGGAAGAACATTTACATGTGACAGCTGGCCAACATCTAATTTCCTTATTAGAAGGCACAACAAAAAAATTATTTGTCATTGGTAGCTCTGGCTGCCTATTTATCAATAAAGAAAAAACAAAACGCTTCATGGATAGCGACCGATACCCAGAAGAATTTCTTCCTAATGCTAAAGCACAATTACAAAACTTACAGGATTTGGAACAATCCTCGATTCATTGGACGTTTGTCATTCCTTCTGCCATGTTCGATTCAGATGGTCCGCGCACAGGGCATTATATTACCGGTAAGGAAAAGCTTTTAGTTAACTCGCAATATAACAGCTATATTAGCTATGCTGACTTTGCGGTTGCGTTATTAGACGAAATCGAAAACAACGATCACAACAACATTAGCTTCACCGTTGCATCAGAAAATGTAACATCCGCTTCTTAATAACAAAAGCACAGGAATTTTACGTGATGTAAAATTCCTGTGCTTTTTCATTTAAACAGCTTTTACGTTAACAGTACTAAACTGACGCCCATAACCGCCATACCTAAGACTAAGCCATAAATCGATGAATGTGCTTCATCGTATTTTTTTGCTGCTGGTAATAGTTCATCGATTGAAATGAACACCATAATCCCTGCAACCCCAGCAAAAATCACGCCAAACATCGTATCTGTCATAAACTGCATTAAAACGAAATACGCAATAATTGCGCCAAGTGGTTCGGATAATCCTGAAGCAAATGACCATTTAAACGCCTTCATACGCTTGCCTGTTGCATAAAAAATTGGAATGGCTACTGCGATACCTTCTGGGATGTTGTGGATTGCTACGGCAATAGCAATCGCTATCCCGACGTTCGGGTCCTGTATGACCGACATAAACGTTGCAATACCTTCTGGGAAGTTGTGAATTGCAATTGCCAGTGCTGTAAATAAGCCCATTTTCATTAAGCGCTCGGCTTCAATTTCATCTTGCCCTAATGCTTGTGCTCGTTGTACATCTTCCACAGATTTTACTTCATGTGGGTTATTTCCTTTTGGAATAAAACGGTCAATCACAGCAATTAAAAGCATCCCGCCAAAGAAGCCCGCTAATGTGAGCCAATACCCTTTTGTATCGCCATGCACATTCACTAGCGCATCCTTTGCCTTCACAAAAATTTCAACGAGCGATACATAAATCATGACCCCTGCTGAAAATCCTAATGCCATCGATAAAAACTTTTTATTTGTGCGCGTCGTAAAGAAAGCAATTAAACTACCAATCCCAGTAGCTAGACCGGCAAATAGTGTTAAACCTAATGCTAATAATACATTATCGTCCATATGATTCTCCTTCTTCATTTTACTAATTAGTCTGATTATAATAGAAAAGTTTCCTAACCACAACTTTTTTCAATAAGGTAACATCTTATGTTACAAACCAACTTTCAGAATAAAAAAAGAATTCCTTAAACTTTAGGAATTCTCTCGGTTAAATTTACGCTCTCGTAACTCATACCATACCACACAAATGATTAACCATGTATAGCCTAAGCTCCAACCAGCTAAAACATCGGTTGCAAAATGGCGACTTTCTGCAATACGTGACAAACCGATGAAACAAGCTAACACAGCTGCGGCAACCCATACACCTGTTATTTTCTTATGCTGCGTCGTTACTTTTGAAAATAAGTACGCAAGCATAAATAAATAGAGGACACCCATTTGTGAATGACCAGAGGGGAAACTATACGATGTTAGTTGCTCGGTAATTTCAGGACGTGGGCGTTCAACAAACGCTTTAATCCCCTGATTAATTGCTGTGCCTCCCGCCATCGTTAATACGACAAAAAACAAGGCACGATAATTGTGCTCGCGTATCCATAAATAGAAAAATACAATGACTGTCACGATCACAACAAAAACCGTTTCGCCTATATAATGAAATAGTCCAATAAATTCATTGCCTCGTAACACAGAAGCGACTCGCTCATCAAACGCTATAAACCTTGGTGTTGTATAATTAAATGCTATGACTAAAAAAATAGTAAGTGTCACAAGCGCTAATGGGTACGCCCACTTTTTCAATTTCAGTTCCTTCTTTCTTCTCACAATTATAAATATCTTACCATACAAGAGAATAAAAGCGTTAAAGCGCCCATCAAGCCCCGATCAGTCAAAACGCCACATCATGTGGCATGATCGTCTCGATTCACGTCGTGTAAGCCTCAGACATTGGAGAGCGCGACCCAAAAGTAAACGCTTCACCACTTTTGCGTAGAGGGCTGGCGCTTTAGCCTGGACGTAGAAAAAACTTTATAAAAAGTAACGCAATGCGATCATCTATAATTTCCTACAAAACAAAAAAACTACTTCTCCTAATACGTAGGGAAAAGTAGTTTAACATATATTTATTCTACAACTGTATAGTTGCCGTGTTCCATTGAAATGACGAACTCTGGCTTCGGTGGTTTGCCGCCATGTTCTTTAATTTTCGCCTTGTGACCGGCAATATGCTCTGGGCTCTTCTCCCAAGCTTTCCATGCATCTTCTGATTCCCAACGAATAATCATGACTACTTCCTCTTCACCACGGCGAACATTTTTAACTAATAGCTCCCGACCGATAAAGCCTTCGCGTTGCTCTAATTTAGATGGTCCTTGATCCGGCTTTTTGCGGAAACGCTCTAAAATTTTATCCGCATTGCCTTCTGTTACTGTCCACTTACGAATTTGTACGAACATCCCTATTCTCTCCTTTTAAAAAAGCATGCCTCAAGGTTGAGACATGCTCTGTATTTTGAAATTATTTTAATTCGTTTAAGATTTCATCTAATTTGTCAGACTCAGTTGTTACACCGTTAGAAGAGAAGTACCAGTTTACGCCATCAAGGTAAACAATTTTGCCTTCTTTGTAAGCACGAGTTTGTTTGATGATGTCATTTTCGATGTCAGCTTTGATTGTATCTACATCAGAGGCTGTACGGTCAATAACTAATAATACTTCAGGATCTACAGATAGGATTGACTCATAAGAGAAGTCAGAACCATGTGAAGATGCTTTGATATCAGTCGTAGATGGTACGAAACCAAAGTCATTGTACACGTAAGCGAAACGAGAATCTGCACCGTTATCGAAACCAGAGATTTTCTTGTCGTTATACATTGCTACTAAAGCATTTTCGTAGCCAGCAGCTTTTTCTTTCACTTGGTCAACTTTTGCTTGTAAGTTTGCTTTTAACTCTTCCGCTTTTTCTTCTTTACCGAAGATTTTAGCTGCTAAGTCTACTGTTTCAAATACGCCGTCAACATAGTTTTCGTTGTCAGAACCGATGAATACTACGTTTGGTGTGATTTCTTTTAATTCTTCATAGAATGCAGATTGACGACCAGAGATGAAGATTGCATCTGGGTTAGCAGCTGCTACTTTTTCGAAGTCGATTGCTTTTAATGTACCTACGTCTGCCACTGAATCAGTTACGTATTTTTCTTTAATGTGCGTTGGGATATTCCCTTTACCACCGTTTGCAGCGATACCAACGATCCCTTCAACGCCTAATGCATCAAGTGTATCTAAGAAACCATAGTCGAATACGATAATGTTTTTTGGTGCTTCTTCAAATGTTACGTCACCGAAAGTGATTGACTTACCGTCTTCTGTTTCACTTCCAGCTGATAAAGAAGACACTGTCATTGGGAATGCTGGTGCTTCCGATGCTGCAGTTTCTTTGCTATCTGTTGAAGCTTGCTCTGTAGCCGCTTGATCGTTTGTACCTTCTGTTTTTGATTCTTCATCTGAACCACATGCTGCTAACATTAATGTTAATGCTGCTGCCGTTAAAAATTTCCACTTTTTCATATCTACTATTTCCTCCTAATTGATATCACTTAACGATAGTGATAATCGTTTTCATTTGACTAACGTTAGTCTAAAACAACTGGATAAGGTTGTCAACATTTTTCATGAAATTAATAGTCATTCTCATTTACTTTCAGAAAATAAATGTATAAGCGAGAAGAACTTATACATTTATTTACAATTAGCTATGTGAATTAAAGTAAACGCAAATACGGCAACCATCTTGTTCTTGAACAGGGATATGCATGTCGTATACATCACGTAATGACTCTGACGTAATGATTTCGTTCGTTGGCCCATCCTTTACAAGACGACCATCTTTTAAGGCTACAATACGATCTGAATACACGGACGCAAAGTTAATGTCATGCAGTACAATAACAACGGTTTTTCCTAGCTCATCTACAAGCTTACGTAGAATTTTCATAATTTGAACCGAGTGCTTCATATCTAAGTTATTTAACGGCTCATCTAGTAAAATGTACTCCGTATCTTGTGCAATCACCATCGAAATGAACGCACGCTGCTTTTGACCACCTGATAATTCATCTAAAAACTTATCTTGCATATCACCAAGGGTCATATACTCAATCGCACGATCAATATGTGCTTCATCATCTGGCGTTAAACGCCCCTTTGAATATGGATAACGACCAAATGATACTAATTCACGCACCGTTAAACGCACATTTAAGTGGTTTGACTGACGTAAAATGGCAACACGTTTTGCAAAATCATTGGATTTCATTTTTTTGACGTTATTTTGATCTAATAATACTTCGCCTGTATCAGCATCCATTAAACGACTTACCATCGATAACAGTGTTGATTTACCTGCACCGTTTGGACCGATAAATGATGTAATGGCTTTTGGCTCAATCTTTAATGTTACATTTTCTACAACTGGTTTTTTGCCAAAGCTTTTAGAAAGCCCTTTTATTTCGATCATGCTGCTTTCCTACTTTCCTTCAGTATTAGATAAATAAAGTACAGCCCACCAACAAAGTTAATGATTACACTGATTGTTGTACTTAACTCAAAGACATGCAGTACAAGGAACTGCCCACCGACAAGTGCAATAATACTAATTAAACTCGCACCCGCAATTAATACGGAGTGCTTATAGGTTGCGAAATATTGATATGCTAAGTTCGATACGATTAACCCTAAAAACGTAATCGGACCAACTAAAGCAGTGGATGTTGCAATTAATATAGAAGACAAAATTAATACTTTTAACACGATATTATCATAGTTCACACCTAGATTCATGGCGTTCTCACGCCCTAAAGACATGACATCTAAATCACGCAATAAACGATAACCATAAATAAATGATGCCATTAAAATAACAAGTGCCACTAATAAAAGTTCCGTTTTCACGTTCATGAAGCTCGCAAATAAACGAGATTGCAATGCTTCATATTCCACTGGATCAATGATGACCTGTAGAAACGTCACAAAGCTTCCGAGTAAAGTTCCGATAATCATCCCAGCAAGTAACAGTAAGAAAATCGGATGCTTGTCTGCACGGAATAAGAAACGATATAAAATCAGTGCAAAGATCACCATCGCCACGATGGATAAACCGAAGTTTAAATAACGGCTTACTACGAAAATCGATGCCGAGCCTGCAAAGAAGAAAATGACCGTTTGTACCACTTCGTACATAGAATCTACACCCATCATAGACGGTGTGAGTAGTCGGTTATGCGTTACGGTTTGGAACGTAACGGTCGCATAAGCAATCGCTGTACCCGTAATCATCATGGCCAGCACACGCTCTACACGCTTTGGAAAGGCATAGCTAAAGCCGCCTTGAATATTATATAAACAGAACAGTAATATACAAATTATTGCGATCACTGCTAACACAATAAGCTTCGTACTATTTTTTCGCATATGCTTTCCCCCTAAATAACATGACTAAGAAGATCGCACTGCCGATTACAGCAACGGTCGTATTCACTGGAATTTCAAATGGATACACAATAATACGGCTAATAATGTCACAGAATAATAGGAACGCGGCCCCTAAGAAAATCGTATGTGGAATTGTTTTACGTAAATTGTCGCCCATATATAACGAAACTAAGTTCGGCACGATTAATCCTAAGAACGGAATAATCCCGACCGTTAATACAACGGTTGTAGAAATAAGCGCGACGAGCACTAAGCCTAGATTTAACACCGTACGATAGCTTAGCCCTAAATTTTTGGCGAAATCTTCACCCATGCCGGCAACCGTAAATTTATTCGCATATAAATACGCTAATAAAATGGCAGGCACTGCTACGTATAGTAACTCGTAACGTCCTGAAACAACAAGCGTAAAGCTTCCTAAGAAGAATGTATCCACGCTTTGCATGACATCGGCTTCATACGCAATAAACGTAGAAATCGCGCCGATAATATTACCGTACATAATCCCAATTAACGGCACAAAAATAACGTCCTTGAATTTAATACTTTCAAGAAGACGCATGAAAATCATCATACCAATTAAAGCAAAAGCAAAACTAAATAGGATTTTCTCCATATAGCCTACACTTGTAAAAAACACCATTGATACAACAATCCCTAGCTTCGCTGCGTCAAGCGTACCTGAAGTTGTCGGTGATACAAACTTGTTACGACTTAAGCTTTGCATAATTAAACCTGAAATCCCCATCCCTGCCCCAGCAAGTAAAATCGCCATTAATCGCGGCACTCGACTCATTAAGAAAATTTGTGTCTTATCTGAATCCCAGTCCAATAAATCAGACGGCTTAATGTCGATTGCTCCGATAAATAGTGATACAAAGGACAAGATGATGGTTGCTACAACAAGCATCCAAAGTCTCATTTTATTCTCCCACTATTCTCTATAGTTTATCTATCATCATATTCTCAATGAAAATGAGAATCACTTTCTTTCATTATTATATAATTGCTAATAATGAAAATCAAATGCCCTTTAAATAACTGGAAATTCATTAGGGAATAAATGAAGGGAATTTCGTTTTTCTTAGCATTATTCTTTTTTAATAGAGTGAAACGATGTATTTTATATTTAATTGAAAATAAAAATGACTACGTAATTTTCATACGTAGTCACGTTCTTTTATAGCGAGAAAACACGCTTGTTTACTGTGTATTTTCCCAGTGCCTTACGATTCACCTCATAACCTAAGCCAGGGGTTGTCGGTACAGTAATATAGCCATTCTGAACTGTTACTTCCGGTGTGATCAGATCCTCATCCCAGTAGCGGCTTGATGCTGCGGTATCGCCAGGCATCGTGAAGTTCACAAGACTTGTTAGTGCGACGTTTTGCGCTCGGCCAATCCCTGCTTCAAGCATACCCCCACACCAGACTGGGATATTGTTTTGCGCGCAGTAATCGTGAATGCGCTTTGCTTCGCTAATGCCCCCAACACGGGCAATTTTAATATTGACCACACCACACCCACCAACTTCAATCGCTTTACGCGCATCGTCTAGTGACGTAATGCTTTCATCTAGGCAAATTGGTGTTTTGATATGCTTTTGAAGCTTAGCGTGATCGAGAAAATCATCATAAGCGAGTGGTTGCTCAATCATCATTAAATTAAATTCATCGAGCTGCTTCAACAATTCTAGATCCTCTAATGTATACGAAGAATTAGCGTCTGCCATAAGTGGTATATCAGGAAACGCTTTTCGAATCGTACGTAGTAGCTCGATGTCTTTACCTGGCTTAATTTTTACTTTAATGCGCTTGTAACCTTCCTCTAAAAAGCGTTGAATCGTCGTAATTAATGCTGCATCTGTCGGTTGTAAGCCGATGCTAATCCCGACCTCGATTTTTTGTTGTGTTCCACCAAGTGCTTCTGCTAACGATTGCCTTTGCTGTTGGGCATAAATATCCCACACAGCCCCTTCAATCGATGCTTTCGCCATTTGGTTGCGGCGAATCGGGCTGAACAGTTCAAATACTTCATTAGGATGCGCGATTTCTTTTCCTAACAATGTAGGTATTAAAAAATCCTCCAGCATATGTAACGATGTTTTGAACGTTTCCTCTGTATATGAAGGTTCCTCAAACGCAACCCCTTCTCCCCAGCCGATTACACCGTTTTCATCTTTTGCCTCGAGCACAATGAACTTCTTATTTTGCATTGTACCTAAGCTTGTCGTAAAAGGGTTTTTCATTTTCATTTCAACTTCATATAAGACAACTTCAACTAATTTCATCCCATGCTCCTATTACAGAGCAAATAGCGAGCGCTTTACAAGTAAATAATGGCTAATGTGTTCATCCTTTTTAAGTAGATGAATGATTTTATAGCCTTGTTCAAACATTTCTTGTAACACATGGCGTGTTTTATAGCGCCAATCCTCGGCTAATGCTGGGCTTTCGACTTTGATTTTTTGGAAGTTTGTTGGAATCGGTAATAAGTACGCATCCTGAATCAATGCCTCACCTTTACGGAATGACTGCTCCGGATCGAGTGTCGGTAATCCAAGGATATTCGTTGTCCAGTCCACGACGGGTTTTGCTTCTTCGATGAGTTCATCCACTTTCGCATCCCAGCGCAAATAATCATTATCCACTAATTGCCATTCCACATACAGTCGATCCGTTGGTAACGCTCGGTTGAATGGGTCTTCCATCTCACCATAGCAGTTTTCAATATACGTATCACTATAACCACGCAATTTCGAGAAATTTAAAAAGCCGCTACGTGCTTCAAGTGGGTCGAATGTCCAGCGACAATTGCGATAGCCGCGCTCACTTGCAAGGTCTTTTAAATAGATTTTTAAAAGCTCGCCAACCCCTTTTTCACGGTAGTTACGCTTGATGCCAATCATATGCGAGTATAAATAAACCCCTTTGTCCATATAGCCCGGACAACTATAATTAAATCCGATTAATTCATCTTGTAAATACGCACCTAATACAATCCCACCATTACGAATTGCCGCAATCGTTTGATGTACTGGAATGCTTCCAACCGCCCAAATGTCATGCTCCAACTTACGTGCCTCTTCTATTTGCTCAATTGTAGTTAGTTCTTTGATCGTCACTGATTCTAACATACTTTTCATCCTCCCCTGTAGTTACTTTTTGTAAAGCTAAATTCACAGCTCTTGCCAATATTTGAGCTCCCGTCATAAGTCGCTTTACATTAAACGTCATATCCGGATGATGTAACCCTGGGAATAAACCACAGCCCAGTCCTAGCATTGATGCTTTAAGGTCGGGACATTTCACAGCATAGTAATGAAAATCCTCGCCTCCTGGAGTATGAACTGCAGCATTTAAAGCTTGTGGCCCTACCTCATCACAAATCGCCTGTGCTAAAATGCGCTCTGCCTCTGGATGTACTTCAGCAGCCACAAGATTTATCTTTTCCGTCAGATGAATTTTGACGTCATGTAACAGGGCAATATGTTCGATACGTTTTAAAATTTGCTCAGTAATGCTTTCCATCACATCGTTTCGTTGCGCGCGGATATCGATTGCAAACGTTGCTTTTCCTGGAATGACATTCGTTGCATCCCCACCTGCATGAAAGCTGGTCACTTTATATGAAGCCGGGACCATGGGATCGTGGTGAATAAGTGACAGTTCCTGAATAATCGCACCGCCGACTTCTATGGAATTATTACCCAAATGCGGACGCGCTGCATGGGCGTCTTCCCCAACGATTTCCCCTGTAAATGAACGCGACGCCCCATGGAATAAGGCAGGTGCATAAAAACCATCCTGTACCTCTTGTACCGGGCGTACATGTACGCTAAATAAATAGTGCAACTGATCAACAATGCCATGCTCAATTACTTTTAATGCACCCCCTCCCTTTTCTTCAGCTGGCTGGAAAATAATACGGACCGCACCACTTACCTGCACCTGTTCTTTTAATAATAAAATCGTACCAAGTGCCATCGTCATATGTCCATCATGCCCACAGGAATGATTCGCACACATCACCCCATCTACTTCTTGCCACAACGCATCCATATCTGCACGTAAACCAACACGAGGAATCCCTTGCCCTATATCTACATAAAGACCTGTACATCCCTTAAAGCGCACTGGTGACAAGCCTAGTCTTTCTAAAAAGTGTACTAAATAATCGGTCGTTTCATGCTCCTGCCAGCTAACTTCAGGATGCTCATGTAAATAATTAAAAATCGATAATAATTGCTGTGATAATGCTTCTGACTGTTTCATAGGCGGCAACGCTTCCTTCCAGCAACGGCTATAGATAAATTTTCTTAATTTTCTTTAAATTTATTATATACTACTTCCTAACTTTCAAGTAGTCTTGTTTCTATTATTCCTTTCGTACAAAAAGAAAAACCCCTATTTATAGAGTTTTATCTATAAATAGAGGTTTTTGTCTTATTTAATACCGCGCATTGCTTTAGTAATGATTGGTGAAATGAATAGGATGATAATACCGATCACGATTGATAAACCACCTAATACACCGAAGTACATTGTTTCTGAAACATGTTCGTAAACACGAACAAGCTGAGCGTTAATCGCTTGTGCAGCTGCTGATGCTAAGAACCAAAGTGCCATTGTTTGACCTGCGAAAGCAGCAGGCGCTAATTTTGTTGTAGCAGATAAACCAACTGGTGATAGTAATAATTCACCTAATACTAACAAGAAGATTGAAAATACTACCCATAATGGATTTACTAATGTACCTTCTGGTGTTAAAAGAATAGCAGCGATCATTACGAAGAATGAAACACCTGCAAAGAATAATGAATACGCAAATTTACGCGGTGTTGATGGTCCTGTTTCCCCTAATTTTGTCCACATTAACGCAAATAACGGTGCGATCATGATGATGAATAATGGGTTAAACGATTGGAACCATGCTGCTGGAATTTCAAAGCCCCATAATGTTAAGTTCGTACGTGTATCGATGAACGTTGCTAAAATCGTTGAAGATTGTTCCGCAATCGCCCAGAACATCACCGCACAAATGAATAATGGGATATACGCTAATAGACGAGATTTTTCGTCAGCATTTGTTTTTGGACTACGATACATAAAGATAATAAATAATGTAGGAATCATAACCCCTAAGAATGTAATTAATAACGAGAAGTTTTCAATGCTTGCATTGCCTGTTTTGTATGCAATAAAGCCTAAAATAACAATCACTAAACCACCAAGTGTGAAGTTACGTGTTGTTGTTTTCTTCTCAGCAGGTGAAAGTGGGTTTGGCGCAATTGAACCTGCTAAACCAAGGCTCTTTTGAGACATTAAGTAAACCACTAAACCAATGAACATACCTACTGCGGCAACACCAAATCCGGCATGGAAGCCCCAGTTTTGTTGGAATAAACCAACAAGTAATGGTGCTGTGAAACCACCTAAGTTAATACCCATGTAGAAAATCGAGAAACCTGAATCGCGACGTGCATCGTTTGGAGCATATAAATCACCAACCACTGATGATACGTTCGGTTTCAGTAAGCCTGTACCAATGATAATAAAGAACATCGATGCATAAAGTGCTGTTGCACCAAGTGGTAACGCCAGTAAAATATGACCGATCATAATTAATATACCGCCATAGAATACCGCTTTACGCGTACCGGTAATTCGGTCAGCAATCCAACCACCAATAATACCTGACATGTAGATTAACGAACCGTAAATCGACATGATGATGTTTGCTTGCGTACGATCTAACCCTAATCCGCCGTCTTTCAGCGAGTAGTACATATAGAATAATAGAATGGCACGCATGCCGTAATATGAAAATCGTTCCCAAAACTCTGTAAAGAATAAAGTAAATAACCCTTTAGGTTGCCCTAAGAAGCCAGTTTGAGGGACCGATTTCACAATTTCTTCTTTAGAATACATTTGAAATCTCCTCCGATTTAAAAATAACTATTCCGACAATTCACTTCGTTGTCAGACATCTGAATAAAAAGCACTTTAACACTTTAACGTAATAGACGAACAAAATCAAGAATACAAAAAATGTTATAATATTGTTTTTGTTCTGTATTTTCAGATTAATTAATCAAATACTTAACATTCAGACTTAGATAGTATAGTTCATTGTCAATCAGATACAAAATGGTTTGACTTGAGCTTCTCGGTTTATGACAAAAGAAGGGAGTATCCAGAAATCGCTTTCTGGATACTCCCTTTGTTTCATCGCTTACTTATTACACTACATATTTTTCATATTTATTGTAATCGGATTGCTTCAATTCTAACGTTAATAACGTGCCTTGCTCTTCGTAGGCCGTTGCTAAAATCGTTGCTTCTTCATTTAAATAGGAAACAACTGCACCTTCGTCATATGGGATAATCATTTGGCAAGTTACGTAATCCGAGAAAATTTGTTTACGAATCATTTGTAGCAGTTCGTCTAAACCAACGCCCTCTTTAGCTGCAAGCCAAATATTATCGCCGCTCACTAACGGGTACTCTAAATCGGCTAAGTCTGATTTATTGTAAATATAAATCGTCGGAATGTTTTCAACGTCAATCGCCTGTAGCGTCTTATTCGTTACGTCCATCATAAAGCTATATTCTTCATTTGAGACATCAACAACGTGTAATAAAAGGTCTGACTCGCGTGCTTCTTCTAATGTTGAACGGAATGCCTTTACTAGATGGTGAGGTAGCTTACTAACAAAACCTACTGTATCTGTTAGTAAAAATGATTTATTATCTTCTAGCTCGATGCTGCGGACAGATGTTTCAAGCGTTGCAAAGAGCATGTCCTTTTCGAACACTTGCTTGCCATCGTCTTGCCCCATTTTTGCTAACAGCTGGTTCATGATTGTTGATTTACCAGCGTTTGTATACCCTACAATCGAAACAACTGGCACAGCATTTTTGCGGCGCTGCTTACGCTGTGTTTCGCGTTGCTCTTTGACCACTTCTAAATCCTTTTTGATTTTGGCGATTTGGTCCTCAATTTTACGACGATCTAATTCGAGCTTCGTCTCACCGGCACCACGGTTTTTAAAGCCGCCTCCTGTACCACCACCTTGACGTGAAAGGGATGCATGTAGGCCCACTAAACGCGGTAGCATATACTGTAGTTTTGCTAGCTCTACCTGTAGCTGCGCTTCACGTGTTTTTGCACGACGGCTAAAAATATCTAAAATGAGCATTGTACGGTCGATTACTTTACAATCTAAATCGCGCTCTAAGTTACGAATTTGCGATGGTGATAATTCATCATTAAAAATGACGAGATTGGCACCTGCCTCTTCATAAAACGCTTTAATTTCTTCAATTTTTCCAGTTCCCACATAGTGCGATGGTGTGACGCGTTCTAAATTTTGTGTCACCATACCAATTACTTCTACATTCAGTGCATCTGCTAAATTTGCTAGCTCTTCCATTGAATAGTCAAAGTGTTCGTCTTTTTTTAAATTTACGCCAACTAAAATCCCGCGTTCAACTAATTCTTCTATATCTTTCAAAATGAATAGCCTCCTCAAAGGTTCGTTCTTTACATTCAATCGTAACATACAACCTAAAAGCCTGTACAATCACACCTTGAACCTTGTTGTGATAAAATAGAATTAACAATATTTTCATTATAGAAAAGGCGGTTTTTATGGAATTTCAACAAATGAAGGAGCAGCTCGTTGCCCTTTTGCTAAATAAAACATTAATCCAAGCAACAATCAGTCAGCCACGTCAAAAATCAAATGAGCTAAAGCGTGTGAAATTAAAGCCCGTAGAACTACGCGGTGACTATATGATTCAGCTTGAATATCAGTATGAGCGTATTTTAAAGCATGAAAACCTACCACTTGTAGAAGTTGCATCAAAACTTGATGAACTATTTGAGCAGTTCCGCCAAGCACATGCTGAATTTACCGAGCAAACCGTACAAATTCAGCTTTCAAAGAAAAATAAAGTGCTGTTTAAATCCACTGCAAGCGAAGCATCAAAACAAGTCAATTTATCGCATAACCGTAAAAAACACTATTTATTAGATGATTCACGTGTGCATCCATTCTTAGTTCGATTAGGGGTACAGGCAGAAGACGGCAAAATTAAAAAGCAAAAGTACGATAAATTTAAGCAAATTAACCGCTTCGTTGAATTTATTGA